>NZ_CBFFRK010000030.1:0-39398 GCF_965644245.1 Erwinia sp. V71 | reverse complement strand
AAGAGCGGGCATCGTGAAAAGTCTATGTCAAAGAAAGGGTTATGTTCTCATAATTGACGATTAAATCGCACCTTCCATAGCCAGTAAGACTATCTGTACCAGGGGCGTCCGTTAAGGCCAGCACCCGTCCATAGCGATCGGAACTCACCATCATATAACGCTGCCTTTTTTTAAAGGCTACCTCATCCACATTCATATGACGGGCTGATAATGGCTTTTCTATTCGGGCAAGACCTCGCTTAACTGTCCGGGTTATAATGTCGTAAACCGCATTCCAGCTGAACTTAAGTTGTTTCATGGCCGCGTCAACGGTTCTGATTTTCAGCCATGAGAGAACGAACGATTCAAACAGCAGCGTATACCGGCCGCATGGCCCCGTCCACGGAACTGGCAACGTCTGGCAGCCATATTTCGGGCACGTAATGTGGGGAACATCGGCTTCGACGATTGTGGCGAACAGGCCGGTATCAAGCTGTCGCCAGGTGAAGTCAGCCTGGAAAGGTACCAACGAAAACTCGGCATCACTCAATAAACGAGCCCAGGGAATTGTCGCACCCCCCAATCACTCACATGGCTGATTTTAAAGGGCCATAACAGCCCTTTAAAATTATTCTCATTTATCTGGAATAATAAAACGGCTAACCGACTGTAATTTTTCGATGGTCTCTTCCAGCTCCCTGTCAGGCAACGATTGGTCAATAATCCCCGCACCAGCCTGTAACGCCACGCCACGACCATGCTTATAAAGCGAGCGGAGCACCAGCGCCGCATCCTTTTCACCCTGGCTATTGACCATGAACACGCTGCCGCTATAGGCACCGCGTGAGACCGGCTCCAGTCGCTGAATCGCTTCTATCGCCGGGCGCTTAGGTATCCCCGAAGCAGTTACTGCGGGAAACAGTGCACCAAAGGCATCCCAGGCATTGAACTCTTTGCGAAGTTGTCCTTTTATCCGAGAGGCCAGATGCTGCACACTGCCACGCAGTGAGACATGCATAAAATCGCTGACGTGGGTTGAATGGTTCTCACATAGGGGGAGCAGTTCTTCAATGGCGAGCTTGACGGACACTGCATGCTCAGCAATTTCTTTCGTATCGTTACTGAGCACTTCGCGCAATCGCCGATTTTCGGCCTCGTCAGCGGTAAGTGCTCGCGTACCGGCCAGTGGTTGAGTGCTGACTGCGCCAGAATCAGAGACTTCAACCACCGTCTCAGGGCTAAACCCAATGAAGTGATCGTCATTCAATCGGGCAACAAACGAACGTGCCGGGGTATTGAATCGGCGGCCAACGTGATAGCTAGCTAATAAATCGACTTGAGCGGCAAGGGTTATTCGACGAGAAAGAATAGTTTTCTGATATTCACCGCGCTGAATTTCTTCCACTGCCAGGGCAACGCGCTGGCAATAGTCGCGCGCATCCTGTTCGCGAATCTGTTTGGCGATTGAAGCTTGCCATTGAGCATCAGGTTCTGGAAACACTGCAACACGATCCGCCGCCTGAACACGCTTCACCAGTTGCGATAAATCCTGATCAGAAGACGCGATCAGTTGTGCTTCCCCCGGCTTTAATTTGATTTGCACATGCGGGATAAAGAGGGTCAGCAGGGGCGTTGCCCCAGGTAAGTGTTTTGGCTGCACATCGTGTATCAGGTGTGAGAACTCGAAATGGCTCACACCATAAGCCTGCCAGTCGCTAAAGGGAATCGCATCCAGCGCCTGTTGCAGATTTGTCTGCCAGCTGCCACCTTGCCAGCTCTTTTCCACGGCGTTGGGCAGGGTAAGTTCAGCACGATCAACATACAGTGAGATTTTTACCTGACTGCCTATTCCAATATCCCAGCATTCGTCGCGCTCATAGGCAATGTGACAATCAGATTCGTTCTTCAGCAAGTGATAAATGACATCGAGCGGGTCAGCCTGCAGGATGAGGGTATGGCTGGACTCACTGCTGTCCAGGGCAAGCATGGCAATATCCGCCAGCTGACGCTTATCGATCTTGCCAACGGCGGTTAATGGCCAACGCTTAACAGGTAATAACTGGTCAGGCAGTTTATTATTGCTGACACCTTGTTGCTGCAGGTAGCCACGTAAATCAGCCAGTGTCAGGTGGGTATCACCCGGTAAACAGGCACAGATACGTTCACCCAGGCGTGCATCCTCAACACCAATTACGACGCAGCTTGCCACATCAGGGTGATTAGCGATAAACGACTCAATCTCTGCGCAACCCACCTTTTCACCGGCACGATTAATTTGCTCTTTGAGCCGACCTTCCACGACGAAGTTGCCCGCATCGGTCAGGCGCACCAGGTCACCAGAACGGTAAAAATGATCCGGTGTGAACGCCTGCAGGTTTTGCGCTTCAGCGCGATAATAGCCGCCGATAGTATAGGGGCCGCGGGTAAGAAGTTCACCGGAGACTTCGATTCCTACGGGAAGTCCATCCTGATTCACCACTCTTATTTGGTCCGCATCCGAAATCGGACGACCCTGAGTGTGTAAAATTACGTCATCGCTATCATCAAGCCGTGTGCAACAAATTAGTCCCTCAGCCATACCGAAAACTTGCTGCAGCTGACAGTCAAAGGTGGGTTTGACTTTTGCTGCCAGTTGACTATCCAGCCGTGCTCCCCCTACCTGAATAAATTGCAAACTGGAGAGGTCACTTTCATCCCATGCCCGACACTCCAGCCACAGGGTGACAAGCGGTGGTACCAGTGCAGTGAAAGTGACTTTCTCCTGCTCAATAAGAGGGAACACTTCATCACAGCCTGAGGTTTGCCCCAGCACCACTTTGCCGCCTGAGAATAGCGTGCCCAGCACTCCCGGGCAGGAGAGGGTGAAGTTGTGTGCCACAGCCAATGTCGCCAGATACACACTTTGGCTGGAAAGCTGGCAGATCTCCGCCATGCGACGTGCGTTGTAAAAGTAATCGGCGTGCGTGCGTGGTATTAATTTGGGCGTACCGGTGCTGCCACCAGAAAGGAGGAGGAGGGCAATATCTTCTGCATGCGGTGCAGGCAAAGGCTGGGGCTCGGACTGAAACGCTGTCATCACTGAGTCTGCATCGTCATGGATATTCACCTGCCAGCGTTGCATACCGGGATGTTTAACTGCCATATCCGATGCCAATGTTTGATAGTCATGCCCAAGATAGTGATGAGGATAAAACCAGGCTTTGGGTTCTGCCAGTTGACTCAAGGCATCAATGTCTGCCGCTTTCTGGCCAGGCATGGCAAGAATCGGGCGTGCGCCGAGACGGAACAGAGCGAACAGTGTTGCCACGAGGCCAATACAGTTTGGCAACTGCAGCAACACATTATCTTGTGAGCGAATCCCACGCGCGGCTAATCCCGCAGCAAGTCTGTCGGCCAGATTATCCAGCCCGGCGTAACTCAGATGCTGCTTTCCTGCCACCAGTGCTATGCTGGTGGGTTGCCGAATTGCCCACTGGCGTAACTGTTCGCCCAGTGGTTGATCGACCCAATAGTCATTTTGTCGATAGTGTTCACGCTCACTGTCACTCCAGGCGCTGTAACGTTGACGTTCGTTCATCATCTTTCTCCTTGCCGAAAAAGGATTGCCGACTACTGGCCGGCAATTACATCAAAAGTCCCAGCTAAATTTGGCAATCACCTGACGGCCTGCACCCCAGAAACAGCCTGTATCGGTGGAATAGCAACCCGCGACAACTTTGCGGTCCAGCAGGTTTTGTGCTGTCAGTTGCACTTTGCCAGCGCGTAAAGAAGGATCGAGTTTGCCGAGCTCATAACGAATTGAAGCATCCATCAGGCCATAACCCCCGGTGTTAAACTGATTGTCCATGGTCCCTCCTTTGGTGCCGCCGCTGAAACGCCCCCCCACAGCGACGCCTAAACCCTCAACCTCTGTGCCTGCTGGCGCCTGCCAGTCCAGCCATAGCGCACCAAATGTCCGTGGTACGCGCAGTGGGGTTTTGCCTTCGCGTCCTTGAGTGTCCTGGGTGTACTTCACCTGCTGCAGTGTGTAGCTACCGATCACACTGAACTGTTCGGTTAAGGCGCCCCGTGCCTCCAGCTCCAGCCCGCGTGCACGAATTTTTCCGCCCTGGGTCTGGAAAGCGGAATTCGCCAGATCAGTGCTCAGGCTCTTGTCCTGTGTCAGGTTGTACACAGCGGCAGAAAGCAGGGTCGTGGTGCCCGGTGGCTGATACTTCACGCCAAACTCATAGAGTTCGCCGCGACTGGGTTTAAAGGGTTGTTGATCGCGAGAAAGACCGGCAACCGGCTGGAAAGATTGCGCCCAGGTGAAATAAGGCGAGATGCCATTGTTAAACAGATAATTCAGGCCAACACGTCCCGTGGTGGCCTGATCGTGTTGCTCGTAATTCTGGCCATAGAGAAAATCTTTATTGATGATTTTGCTCCAGTCGTGGCGGATACCCACCGTGGTACGCCACTGCTGCCAGGCAATCTGGTCCTGCAGATAGACGCCCGTTTGCGTGGATGAAACGCGGCTATCCTGCCACAGCGCGGTTGGGCCAAATTCGGCGACACCATAGTCAGGATGATAAATATCAAGAGATGACACGCTGCCACTACCGTAGTAAGTTTGGCCGCGCATATGGTCAACGCCCACACCCGTCAGTAACTCATGACTCAATGCACCGGTATCGAAAAAACCGTGGATCTGATTATCAAAATTGAGTGTGTTGTAATGCTCGTCAGAGACTGCGGTATTGCGGCTAATGGTGCGCATATCGTCGTTCAGACCTGACATGATCACTGCATCATAATTGGACGTTTCGCCGAAATAGCGGCCTTTTAAGACCGTGGACCAGTCTTCGCTGAAATTATGGGTGTAGCTGTAGCCCACGGTTGATTGTTTACGACTAAAGGTGTTGTGGTTTGGCTCACCCGGGTAAGCATCCCGCGGCAGTTTGCCATTTGGGTTGGTGAACACCGTGCCATAGGCAGGCAAAGAAGTGATCACCCCCAAATCCGGGTCGTACTGAAAGCGTGAGTAAAGCGTAAGACTGTTGTTGTCATCAGGATTAAAGGTGATGGAGGGGGCCAGCGCATAGCCTTTGAGTTTCGTGCCCTGCTGCATGCCGTCGGCGAGATGGCCGGTGGCGACGAAGCGATAGAGTACGCTTCCGCTGTCATTCACTGCGCCACCAAAGTCCAGGCCGACCCGTCCGTAATTCTGCGTACCACCTTCAACTTCTACATGACGAATCGTTTCACGCGTCGGCAATTTGCTGGTGAGAGCAATGACACCGCCGGGATTTGATAACCCATACAGCACGGACGCGGGTCCGCGTAAGACATCGATCTGTTCCAGAAGGAAAGGGTCGACCTGCTGCACACCAAAGAGCAGGCCATTGGTATTGCGTAAACCATCCTGAAACACATCGGAATAGCCAGTGTCGCTGTAATTAAACCCGCGAATAGTGAACTGATCAAATGCGGTTACGCCGCCCCATTGCTCGGCCGCCACGCCTGGCGTGTAGCGCAGTGCTTCGTTCAGGCTGCGTGAGTTTTGGTCATTCATCTGCTGACGGGTGATCACTGACACTGATTGCGGTGTTTCCACCAGCGGTGTCGTGGTTTTAGTTGCGCTGCTGCTTTCCTTTGCCGAAAGCCTGCTTCCGTGTGACACCTCATCCTGTGCTATCACTGTTATGGTCGAATTATTTTGCTGCGCCCAGGCACTTTGCAGCGCGAGGGTGAATAATGAAAGTGAAAGGCCCGTTACTGCGCGTTGTGTGATTTTTTTTCCTGCCAAATACGAAGCGGTGCGTTCCATAACAATCCTCTGCCTGAAAATAATAAAAGGTTTTCTTAATGCTTATTTTGAGAATGATTATCAATAGCGTTGGTGGTTATGTAATGATATAACATATGACGTGGTCATTAATGAAGCGGAAATTTAAAGATTTCGTTAAGGGAGAGGCGGGGATATGAACCAGAGTTTAACCAGAAGAACACTGATAAAAACAATGGGTATTGGCGCGGGTATCGCGCTCAGCAATGGGTTTTTACCGCTGGCATGGGCAGATGAACCCAAGCCGCGAAGAGGTGGAATACTGCGTGCCGCGTTCGCAGGTTCCAGCAGTGATTCAACCGACGTGTTGCGATCCACCAACAGTAATATCGACTATGTACGCGCACGCTTAGTGTGGGATTCATTAGCGGAAGTAGACAATCAACGTATCGTATGGCGCCTGATGGAATCTGCAGATCCTAATCACGATGCGACACGCTGGACCGTAAAACTTCGGCAGGGCGTCACATTCAGTGATGGTCGTCAACTCACCAGCAAAGATGTGATGTTCAGCCTGCGTACCTGGATGAGCCAGCCGGGTAGCCAAAGTGGCTGGCTGAAGCCGCTCGATCTGACGGCATCACGTCTTGAGGATGATCGCACACTGACATTGCAGTTGCACAAACCGGTGGGTTCATTTGATTTATTACTGGCGCAGTCAATCTTTATTTTTCCAGAAAATACGCAGGACTTTACTGCGGCAGTGGGGAGTGGACCTTACATACTCAAATCCTGGTCACAGGATAAAAGTGTGTTGCAGGCGCGTTCAGACTATTGGGATGCGGCAAACGGTGGTCCGTGGCTGGATGAGATTCAACTCTACAGCGTCGGTGACACCACTGCACGTCTCAACGGTTTGAAAACGGGGCAGTTTGATTATGTGGGGGGGATGGCGCTACTCACCGCGCGATCAGAGCAAGCTAATCCGGCAGTGAAACTGTGGCACTCTCCGAAATCGGAGATGAGCAATCTGGCATTTAGTATGAATCTCAGTAAGGCGCCCTTTAATCACGCCGCGGTTGTCGAAGCGCTGAAATATGCGATTGACCGGGAAACGATGGTACGCGCAGTGACCATGGGATTAGGCGAAGTCGCAAATGATGCCCTGGGCGCGGGGCAACCGTGGTTCAATGGGGAATTGCCGACCCGCCATTACGATCCTGAACGTGCCCGTGCGCTGTTGCAGAAGGCAGGCATAGCCTCTGTTGCTGCAAAGATACGCACCAGCGACTACGAATACGGTACGGCCGAAAGCGCTACATTACTGCTACGCCAGGTAAAAGGGACGGGATTTGATCTGCAACTGGACCGCGTTCCCGCTGCCGATTACTACAGCGATTTTAATCTGCTGCTGAATACACCATTACAAACCAATCTCTATCGCCCGATGCCGCTGCCCGTTGCGTTGCCATTCTATTATGGCCATGCGGCTCCCTGGTCATTCACCGGCCCGGCTACGCCGCAACTTGACGATCTGATGAATGCGATGCAGGCAGCACGCGGTGATGCGTTGCGCCAGCGTGTTGCTGATGTCCAGCACTACCTGTGGCAGCATGGCGGTGACGCGATATTTGCGCGAATTCCGTCTATTGCCGCTTCTGCACCAGGTGTGTTTGGCGTCAAAGCGGCTGGCTTCTTTGACTATCCGCTGCTGCGTGATGCCTGGCTGCGTTCAGCATGAAGTGTCAGGTTTTAATTAAGCGCCTGCTATGGCGTGCATCGCAGGCGGTTTTCACCTTGTGGCTTCTTTCGGTGATGATCTTTTGTGCCATGTCGCTGGTTAAAGGTGATGCTGCCAGCCAGCGTCTGGCGGGGACGGGGAGTCGCGAGCAGGTGACGGCGTTACGCGCGCAACTGGGTCTTGATCAGCCTTTAGCTGCACGCTATCTGCAGTGGGCCAAGGGTGTCATGCACGGTGACTGGGGGACCAGCTACTTAAACGGGCGATCCGTAAGTACGCTCATTCGCGAGCGTGGAGGGAGCTCACTGGCATTAGGGGCCAGCGCCAGCGTGTTGCTGGTGGTGATCGCCCTGGGCTTAGGCATCTATTGTGGGCTTCATCCAGGCAGTGTCATCGACAGGGGCATCAGTCTTCTTTCCCTGGGATTCGCGGCGTTACCGGAATTTGTGACGGGCACACTGTTGGTAATGGTGTTTTCGTTAACGCTTCACTGGTTGCCTGCGCTTTCGCTTCTCTCCCCGGGCCAGTCGTTGTGGTCACAGTGGTCACTGTTTATTTTGCCAATAATGACACTGCTCAGTGTCGCGTTAGCGCAGAACATCAAACTGGTCCGCCTTGGTGTTATGCGTGCTTCTCAGTCTCCAGCCTGTGAATGCGCCCGGTTGAATGGAATAGCGGAATACCGCGTGGTATTGCACTGGATCCTGCCCGAAGCATTAGGCCACTGTTTACCGGTCCTGGCACGTTACATCACTTATCTGTTTGCTGGCGCACTGGTTGCAGAAAAACTGTTTGGCTGGCCAGGCCTGGCAGCGGCACTTCTTAATGCCACGCTATCGCGCGATACGCCAGTGGTGATGGGCATCTCGATGGTGATGTGTACACTGACGGTGCTACTGAATCTCCTCGCGGATAGTTTGACCGGGCTGCTTAACCCTGCTGCTTTCCGGGGAGGGCGCGATGCGTAAACGGCCATATGCAGGATTCGTCTTCTTCAGCCTGATGGCATTCATCGGTCTTATCGGCCCCTGGCTGGCACCTTATGCGATCGATGAGATACGTGATATGCCCTTTGCTTCGCCAAATTCAGTGGCGTGGATGGGGACAGATTATCTCGGCGCAGACGTCTTCAGCCGCCTGCTCAGCGGTGGTCAACAACTCTTATTGCTGGCCTGCCTGAGCGTATTACTGGCCTGGCTGATTGGCGGACTGATGGGGATGCTTGCGGCGTTGAAAGGACGCTGGATTGAACGGATGTTGTTGTTGCTGGCTGACATCCTGCTCAGTATTCCGGGGCTGCTGTTACTGACACTGGTGGTCACCGTTAGCGGGCGCGGTTATACGGCCGCAGTGGTTGCGGCGATATTGGTGATGGTGCCCGATATTTTCCGTCTGGTTCGTGCCGCGACGTTGCAACAATTACAGCAAGATTACGTCGACATGGCGCGCTGTCGGGGGGAGTCACTGGCAGCGATTCTCTTTCGGGAGATCATGCCTAACCTGTTACCCCTGCTCAGTGCAGATGTTGGCCTTCGCCTGCTGGCAGCCATTTTCATTTTGGCCACCGCCAGTTTCCTTGGGCTGGCGGCGCAACAACCCCTGGCTGACTGGGGGCTGATGATCATGGAGAACCGTCAGGGGTTATCGTTTCAACCCTGGGCAACCCTCGCGCCGATCTTTGCTATCCTGCTGCTGCTTATTCCTCTGAACCTGAGTCTGGATGGATTGTTTGTTTATGCGCGCAGAAGATATGCGCCTCCTCCGGTGGCCTCGTTTTCGCACGCACAAAGCATTGCCGATAGCAGGCTAAATATTCAACAGCTTAGCGTGGAACTTCCTGAACAGACGTTGATCAACACCGTTTCGCTGCAGATAAAAAGGGGGGAAATTGCGGCGCTGGTTGGTACTTCAGGCAGTGGTAAAAGTACTTTGCTGCGTGCGGCACTGGGGCACTTTCCTGACGCCACAACTGCCATTCGCGGTGAGGTATGGCTCGCGGGGCAGTCGCTCTTTTCAATCAATGCCCGAGCATTGAGAAAGCTGCGTGCCCGGCACGTTGGCTTTGTACCGCAAGATCCCCGTCTGAGCATGGTACCTTCGCAAACGCTGGGCACGTATTTACGATGGATGGCCGCGCGTCGCGGACTCACAGATGCTCAACGCGATCAGCAGGTGACGTCTCATTTCCGTCAACTGGGGCTGCCCGATGATGCGGCTTTTTTGCGGCGTTATCCACATCAAATCTCTGGCGGACAACTGCAACGCGTGATGGCAGTGGCTGCTATGCTTGGCTATCCTGGCTTGCTACTGATGGATGAGCCGACCAGCGCGCTGGATGGATTGAGTACCCAGGCGGTGATGCACTGGATCGCCTCCACTGCGCGCGCGCATCAGATGAGCGTGCTGTTTGTCGCACACGATTTACCACAGGCGAGTCAGATAGCCGACCGGATTCTGGTGATGTCAGAGGGGGAAGTGGTTGAACAACAATCCACTCAGGCATTTTTGCGCACACCTGGTACCCAGGCCGGTCAGCGCCTGCTCAATGCCTGGTTGCCTTGCCCCATCCCTGAGCAGGAAGCCTCCTCTGCTCAGGTCGTCCTGAGTGCTGAGGCCGTAGGGGCTGCTTATGGCGGACGCACTGCACTGACCTCAGTACAGTTTTCTCTGAGACGTGGTGAGACACTGACCATTGCGGGCCGATCCGGCGGCGGTAAAACCACTCTTATGCGCATTCTGGCAGGTTTACAAACTGATGCCACCGGCACCTTAAGTCTGCATAACATGCCGCTACCTCTCAGCATTCATCAACGCAGCCCGTCGCAAAAATGGCAGCTGCAATATGTCGCACAAAATCCCGCCAGCTCCCTGAATGCTTTCTATAGCGTGCGTGCGTTGCTGCGCCGTCCTCTGCGTCTCAGCGATCCTACATTAAGTGCTGAACAGTGTGAACAGAGGGTCATCAGCGTGATGGCGCAGGTCGGGCTTGAGGCCCATTTGCTTGCTCGAAAACCGTCGCAACTCTCCGGCGGTCAGCAGCAGCGTGTGGCACTTGCGAGAGCATTAATTACCCGCCCTGACGTGTTGTTGTGTGATGAAGTGACCAGCGCCGTAGATGGGCCGACGCGTATGGGGCTGACCCTGCTGTTGCAAAAGTTGCAACAGCAGGGTATCGCTCTGTTAATGGTCACTCATGATTTGACCCTTCCAGTACAGTTGGGTGGTTTACTCATGGTCGTCGAGCACGGGCGGGTTGTCGAACAGGGGCGCGTTTCCGAATTGCTTGCAAGGCCCACGCATTCCGTGACATCCCGGCTCATTTCAGCAGTACAACTTACAGAGGAGACAACGCGTTGACTTCCCCCTGGATACGAACATTAAGCGGATACATTAAGCCTGAGTTGCAACTGTTTTGTCTGCCGCACGCGGGCGGCAACGCTGGTCTCTATCGCGGCTGGCGTGAACATCTTCCGCCGGAAATTGAATTGAATGTGATCTGCTATCCCGGTCGTCTGGAGCGTTGGCAGCATCCCATCCCCGCGACAATGCCGGAGCTGGTGGGGGAAGTCTCGCGGGCTATTGCTCCGCATCTTGGCGAGAACTGGGCTATTTTCGGCCACAGTATGGGAGCCGTTGTCGCGCATGAAACGGTTCTGGCATTGAAATGCGATGATTTACCTCCACCGCAACTGTTGGCGGTGTCCGCCCGTGAGGCGCCGCAGTTTCATCAGCCCGGCCTTTTACATCAACAGGATGATGAAGCACTGTGCCGTGAGTTACTGCGCCTGGACGGCACCGATCCCGTGTTGTTGACCCTACCCGAGATGCGCGAACTCATTCTGCCCACGATGCGGGCGGATTATGCGTTGATTGAGCAGTGGCAACTGAGTTCCAGACAGCTGCTGTCATGTCCCATCGCCGCCTTCATGGGCAGCGAAGATCCGGAACTTGATCAGCAGCAGGCGGAAGGATGGGCAAGCTGGACAACAGCCAGTTTCACCCTGGACTGTTTTTGCGGTGGACATTTTTACTTCAGGGAACACTTACAGCCACTTCTTTCAAGATTACTGGCACGCTTAAGTGAGGTTCAGACACTGTCCTGAGTCTGTTCTGGCTGTGGTTGTACCGGACGAATCAACCACAGTGCCGCCAGACCAGCGAGGGCGCTTGCAACGGCGGCAACGCGGAATGAGAGGTTTAATCCATCTACCCATGCCCGCAAGGCCCGTTGCTGCAATTCGGGCACGGCATTCAGCACATCAAACTGCGCGCTGCTGATGGCCTGAAGGGCTGATGCAGGCTGACTGATACCAGTGGCACTTAACAGGGAGAGCGGCAAAGCTTGCTGGATCACATGGTTGAGTAACAGTCCAAACAACGCGATACCCACGGCGGTACCGAGCGGGAAGAACGTATTTGCAGTGCCCGATGCTGCGCCAGCCTGATGTGCAGGAACAACACTAACAGCAAGATCCATCAGATGCGGCATGGTTAATCCAGCACCGATACCCAGCATCAACAGCAGCGGAAGGATCACCAGCCAGTCGCTGTGGATTTGCACATGGCTACTGAGGGTCAGACCGAGAGCCACAATGAACATGCCAATTGCCAGCACTATGCGGACTGGAATCAGTCTTGAAAGCGGACCACTTAATCCGGCGGCGACCACCATCGCCAGTGACTGACTCAAAAGAATCAAACCGGTGTGCCACGCCGAATAGTGCAACAGGCCGCTCAGCCAAAGCGTAATAAACGGCAGCAAGCCAAAACTGAAAATGCGGCCTGCAAAGCTGAGCAGGATTGCCGCCAGGAACGTAGGGATGCGAAACAAACGTAAATGCAGCAGGGCGCGATCGCCCCGCTGAGCCTCAATCCATAAAAACAATAAAGCCGAAGTGATCCCGATGAGCAGTGCGAGGCGGACAAAGGGAGTGGCATCAGATGAAAAGTTGAGTACGGCGTAGTTGAGGCTAAACAGGCTGAGAGTGACGAAAACCGCGCCAGCAACATCGACAGGATAACGCGGTGCGGGTACGGGTTTTTCATCAACATGGCGCAGGGTGAGAAAAATGATCAGTAATCCGACGGGGATGTTGATGGCAAACAGCCATGGCCAACTGGCCCATTGGATGAGTATACCGCCAATCAGGGGGCCAGTTGCTGCTGACACGGCTCCCCCTGCGGCAAATAATCCCACCGCGCTGGTGCGAATCTTGGGTGATTCACCCTCACAGGCACTGGCAATCAGTGCCAGCGCAGTCCCCAATACCATGGCACCGCCAGCGCCCTGGAGTATACGGGCAACGATCAACGCATTGATGGTAGGTGCCAGTGCGCAGCCCAGTGAAGCCAAAACAAATAATCCATTACCACACAAAAATATCGGGCGCCGACCCAGCCGGTCGGAGATGGCGCCAGCCAGCAATAACAAGGCAGCAAAGCTCAGGGTATATCCATTAATTACCCACTGTAACTGTGCGAGATTAGTAAGGAAACCTTCACCTATTTTTGGTAGCACAATATTCACGACTGTGATGTCCAGCGTCATGATAGCAGCACTCAATGCGGCCACCAGTGTGGTCCATCTACGATTTTTTGCCTGTTCTTCATTCATTAACATGCCGTTATTCCTTATTTTCATCCCGTCATTTACAAATTGTATTAAAAAACCATCGTGATAATGATTATCATTTATATTTGTCTTTAGTAACGTTATAACATATAAATATTTGCGGCAATACGTTAAGCCAACCCTGCGATATAAATTTTTTTAATGGCTTTATGATGTAATTGAGAGAAGGACAAGGACTATGGCAAGTACCCTTCAGCACAAAATATGCACAGATATGGCCCCCTTTCTCCCCGGCATATTGCCGGATCGCCTCGCTAATGACTGCGACCTGATCGGCCTCGGGCTCGACTCACTGGCGATGATGAAACTGGCCGCTATGTGGCGTCGGCAAGGTTACGATGTGTCGTTTGCCCGCTTGATTGAACAGCCACGCCTGGATGCCTGGCTGGCTTTGATGACGAAACAAACACCACCCGCGGAGCAGGAAAAAAAGGCAGTGTTGCCAGGCACAGATGAAAACGAACCTTTCCCTCTGGCGCTCATGCAGCATGCATACTGGGTGGGACGCGACAGTGCTCAGCATCTGGGGGGCGTTGCTGCGCATTTCTACCATGAGTTCGATCTACCGCAACTGGATGTTGCACGCCTGGAAAATGCGGTACATCAGTTGATTGCCCGTCACGGTATGCTAAGGGTGGCCATTCTGGAGGAGGGGCAGCAGCAGGTTCTTGAACACGCGAAGTGGCCCGGGCTTAGGGAATATGATTTACGCCAGGAGACAGCAGATACCGCCACCCTGCGAATGGAGGCGATTCGCGCCGCGCTGTCACATCGCCAGCTAAATATTGCGCAAGGCGAGGTGTTTGATGTGCGTGTGACGCATAAGCCCGCCGCCCTCGGTGGTGGTTGCCGCCTGCATTTTAATCTCGACATGATCGCGGCGGATGCCTTGAGCCTGCGCGTTCTGTTGGACGATCTGGCGAGGCTCTATCTGGATCCGCAACAGCCGCTGCCTGTGCTGGATCTCTCGTATTGCCAGTATCAACAACTACGCCACGCCTGGCTGCAGGAACCGCAGCAGCAGGCGCGCTACGCACAAGACAAGCAGTGGTGGCTGGAGCGTTTAGCCGATTTGCCTGGCGCACCGACGTTACCCAGCGTTGGGTTAAACCCGGACAATGCGCAGCAGACGGTGGTCCGTCGCCATCGCTGGTTTGATGCCAGGGCCCGTCAACAGCTGGAGACCAGTGCGCGTGAACACCAACTGACCTTGCCGATGATGATTGCCGCTGCGTTTGCCGAAGTGCTGACACAGTTCAGTGACGACGAAGATTTCATTCTTAACCTGCCGTTGTTCAATCGTGAACCCCTGCACACCAGCGTACCTGCGCTGGTGGGAGATTTCACTTCGTCAGTGTTGCTGGAATGGCGGGGCAGCAACCCCGGCAGTTTCCTTGAACGCGCGCAACGCCTGCAACAGCAGTTCCGTCAGGATGCGGCACATCCCTGTTTTTCCGGCGTAGAAGTGCTGCGTGAAGCGGCACGCGTGCGCGGTCAGCAGCAGTTTGCTCCCGTGGTATTTACCAGCGCTTTGGGACTGGGAGAGCTGTTCAGCGAACGCGTCCAGCAGGCCTTTGGGCAGCCCGGCTGGATTGTTTCACAGGGGCCACAGGTGTGGCTGGATGCGCAAATTACCGAGTTAAATCAAGGTATTCTGGTGAACTGGGATGCGCGTGAGTCCCGTTTTCCAGCGGGCATGCTTGATTTGATGTTCAATCAATTTACAGGGCTGATTGAGGCACTCATCGCCAGTGAACAGGCGTGGCAACAGCCGGTGCAGAGTGCGTTACCCTCAGCACAACAGGTCGTACGCCAGCGGGCGAATGCCACCGATGCCCCTTTACCTGAGAGCGATTTGCACAGCGCTTTCTTTCGTCTGGCACAGCTGCAGCCGGAAGCTCCCGCGTTGTTTGGACCCCATCAGGTGCTCAGTTATGGTGAGTTGGCTGAACGTGCACGCCGCCTGGCGACGCATCTGCTCAATCAGGGCGTGCAGCCAGGGGAACTGGTGGCGATCGCTTTGCCCAAAGGACAGGAGCAGATCATTGCGGTGTTGGGGGTACTTGCCAGCGGTGCTGCGTGGCTACCGCTCAACCACCTGCAACCGGAGCAGCGCATTAAAGCCATCCTGCAAAATGCCGGGGTGAAACAGGTTATTGACCAACTACCGGATGAAGATTCGCGGCTCCCTCTGGCGGAAGTCACTCACAGCGATCCGCAGCATCTGGCTTACGTTATTTACACCTCTGGCTCAACCGGCACGCCGAAAGGGGTGGAGATCAGCCATCTGGCAGCTAAAAACACCATCGACGATCTTAACCGCCGCTATCCACTGGGCGATCGCATGCGCACTCTGGCGGTGTCGGCGCTGAGCTTTGACCTGGCGGTGTACGATATCTTCGCGCCGCTGTCAGTGGGTGGGGCGGTGGTATGCATTGAGGATGAGAGCTGGCGCGACGCGCAGCGCTGGGTGACGTTGATACGGCAGCATCAGGTCAGCGTACTGAACTGTGTGCCCGCCATTGCGGAGATGACGTTCACCAGTGCCGCTGCGGATAACCTTACGTTACCACTCAGGATTGTGCTGCTGGGCGGCGACTGGGTCCCGCTTGATTTGCCGAAGAAGTTACGCATAGTCGCTGAGCAGTGTCGCTGTATTGCGCTGGGCGGCACGACTGAAACGGCGATCCACTCGACGGTTCAGGAGATCACCACTGTGCCGGCTGAATGGCGCTCGGTGCCTTACGGATATCCGCTTAACAACGTTCGTTGCCGTGTCGTGGACAGCCTGGGCCGGGATCGCTGTGACTGGGTCAGCGGTGAACTGTGGATTGGCGGCGCAGGCGTTGCGCTGGGCTATCGCCACGATCCCGAGCGTACCGCCGACCGTTTTGTCGTAGAGAAGGGTGAACGCTGGTATCGCACCGGCGACTTAGCACGCTACCACCCCAGTGGCTCTCTGGAGTTTCTGGGGCGGCGCGATCATCAGGTGAAAGTGCGGGGCTACCGTATTGAGCTGGGCGAAATTGAATCCGCGCTGATTTCCCACCCAGGCGTGGCACGCGGCATTGTTCTGCTCGATGATGAACAACATCTGGTGGCGGCCTATACCAGCCAGCAGCCGGTGGAGAGTGCGGCGCTGCGTCAGCATCTGCAACGTTATCTGCCGCAGGAAATGGTACCGGAACGACTGGTGGCACTGTCTGAACTTCCGCTCAGCCACAACGGCAAAATTGATCGCAATTTACTGCGACAGTTACTGGCCGACCTTACACCGGAAACGGCCCATACCTACGAGGCTGCCTTGCCAGGTGTAGAACAAAAGGTGGCTGCGATCTGGCATAAAACACTCGGTATATTACCGGGTCGTCAGGATAATTTCTTCATGGCAGGCGGTGATTCACTGCTGGCTACCCGTGCCGTGGCAGAACTTCGTCGCCAGGGATTTAGCGATGTTACCCTTTCAAAACTCTTTGCTCATCCGGTATTGGCAGATTTCTGCCAGACATTGAGCGGCAATCAACCGACAACCGCCACGCCTGCCATCGTTCATGATGCTAACGGGCGTTACGATACCTTCCCGCTGACGGATGTGCAGCAGGCTTACCTGTTTGGCCGGGAAAATGAGTTTGCGCTGGGCGGCATTGGCTGTACGTTCTATCGTGAATTTGAGGTTAATCATCTGGATCTCGCACAACTGGAACGCGCGGTGAACCAGTTGATTGTGCGCCATGACATGCTGCGGGCGGTATTCAGTAACGGCCAGCAGCAGGTTCAAAAAGAGGTGCCGCACTATCAGATCCCGCTGTTCAACCAGCCGGGTGAAGATAACATTGGTCTGCAACGCGCAGAATATGCCTCACACAGCTTCGATCCGCAGCACTGGCCGCTCTTTAGCGTCAGCGTGGCGCAGCGGGGTGAAGAGTATCGAGTGGCAATTGCTATCGACAACCTGATCCTTGATGCGCTCAGTATCCTGTTGTTCTATCAGGAACTGGACGCGCTCTATCATCAGCGTTCGTTGCCGACCGTCCCCGCTGTTCAGTTCCGTGATGCGCTACTGGCACGCCTGCCACAGCAGGCGCAACGTGAGGCTGCCTGGGACTGGTGGCGGCCACGTCTCGACCACCTGCCGCTGGCTCCGCAGTTGCCGCTGGCCCGGCAACCTGAAGCGATATCGGTACCGAAGTTTACCCGCCGTGAGTACTGGCTGGGTTCGGAGCGCTGGCAGCAGCTGATGCGAAAAGCCCGCCAACACGGTGTAACACCTTCAGCGGTGATGCTCAACGCATTTGCGACAGTACTGCGGCGCTGGAGCCATCAGCCGGACTTTACCCTCAATTTGACCCTGTTTGATCGTCCTGAAGGCCACGATGATATGACCCAGGTGATGGGTGATTTCACTTCGCTGGTTTTGGTGCCGTGTCGTCATGCCGACGGCGGCTGGCTGGATGAAGTTTGCCAGGTACAACGCGATATGTGGAGCGCGCTGGATCACCGTTCGCTCTCAGCCGTTGAGGTACTCCGTGAACTGGCTCGTCTGCATCAGGCGCCTGAACTGGTGATGCCAGTGGTGTTTACCAGCGCTTTGGGAATTAGCGCAGAACCGGAGCAGGGCATCTTCAGTCAACCCGTTTATGGCCTGTCACAAACGCCGCAGGTCTGGCTGGATCACCAGTTAACCGAGCTGGCAGGCGGTGTCTCGCTGGTCTGGGATGCGGTAGAGGTTCTGTTCCCGGCGGGTATGCTGGATGCGATGTTCACCGCCTATCAGCAGCTCATCCATCATTTATGTGACCATAACTGGCTGCAGTCGCTTCCCGACCTCTTGCCTGTGCCCCAGCGTCAGGTGCGAGAGGCAATCACTGCCGCTGCACATCGCCCCTATGTAGCGGAAACATTGCATCACGCTTTTTTCCATCAGGCCAGTCAGACACCGCAGCAGGTGGCGTTGATTTGGATGCAAGAGCAGCAAACCTGTCAGCTTTCTTATGCTGAGCTGGCACAGCAGGCGCTGAAACTGGCGCACTGGTTGCAACTGCAGGGGACGCTGACGGGCGATAGGGTGGCGATTTCACTGCCGAAAGGCCCGCAGCAGGTGATCGCGGTGCTGGGGGTGTTGGCTGCGGGGGCCAGTTGGGTACCGATTGGTATCGATCAGCCACAGGCACGCAAACAGGCGATTTTGCAACGGGCTGACGTACGGCTGATGCTCGATCAGGACACGCCCTTGACCGGCGATCAGGCTGTGCAGACGGAAGTCGCGGCGTTGGCTCATCCGGTAGCAATCTCTCCCCAACAGCTGGCGTATGTCATCTTCACATCTGGCTCGACCGGAGAACCTAAAGGCGTTGAGATGTGCCACGCCGCCAGCCATAACACGGTGCACGATTTGCGCCAGCGACTGGCGATACAGCCGCAAGACCGCATTCTGGCGCTCTCGGCACTCGATTTTGATCTTTCGGTATTTGATCTGTTTGCGCCGTTAGGCTGCGGGGCTGCGCTAGTGATGGTGGATGAGGAGTACCGTCGCGATGCAGCTCACTGGATACACTTAATGCAAACTCATCGGGTCACTCTGTGGAATTCGGTGCCAGCGCTGCTGGAGATGCTGCTGACAGCCGCGCAGAACGTCACGTTGCCTGCGCTGCGGGCGTCGTTGATTTCCGGTGACTGGATCCCCCTGTCGCTGCCAGAGAGATTACAAATGAGCGCCCCGGGATGTTGTTTACTGGCGCTGGGGGGCGCCACTGAAGCCGCTATCTGGTCAAACATTTTCCCGGTGACCACGATCAAACCTGACTGGCGTTCGCTCCCTTATGGTTACCCGCTACATAATCAGCGTTGGCGTGTGCTTAATGCGGTCAATGCCGATTGTCCTGACTGGGTGGAAGGCGAACTGCTCATCGGCGGTGCGGGTTTGGCTCGCGGCTATCTCGGCGATCCAGCGCTGACTGAGGCTCGTTTCCCTGTGCTTGATGGCGAGCGCTGGTATCGTACCGGCGACCGCGGCCGCTACTGGCCAGACGGTACGCTGGAGTTCATGGGTCGACTGGATACGCAGATGAAGCTGCGCGGCCATCGCATTGAGGCCGGTGAGGTTGAACAGGCATTGCAGACGCTTAAAGGCATCGACCAGGCGGTGGTCTCATTGTGGCACGATGGCATCACACAGCGACTTGTAGCTGCCGTCGCCCCCCACACCCCTACCCGTGTCGAGCAGGATGAGGTATTCCATCCTGACAGTACTCAACGCGGTCTGCTGCAGTATGAATCAGCGGTGGCCGAACACATTCTGACGGAGCTCCTGCAACTGCCCGCGGAAGTCGGTGCCGTCTGGCAAGTGAACGCGCTTCAGCCCGATGAAAAGGGCGAGCAGGTGCTGCAGCTGTGGCTGAAATGGCTGGTGTCGCGTGGTGTGGTTCAGCCACAGGATACACACTACATTGCCACTGGAACCGCTGCCGTGATCGCCAGACCTGAAACGGCGCAGATCGTTGCGGCACGCACCCGTTATGCCAGCTGGCGCGCCATGTTGCGGGGTGAGCAGGACCATGTCGCACTGCTGACCGACAGCGTATTCAGCCCTGCCAGCCTGTCGGCCGCGGATGATGAGACACGGCAATGGTTGTCACAGCTGGCGCTGCATGTTAACAGCCTGCACCACCAGAGCGGCAAGCCGATCAACATCGTGGAACTCAACGGGGCCAGCGGTCAGCACAGCGCTGCGCTGCTGGCGCGCCTGCCGCAGGGCAGCGTGCATTACACCTTGCTGGAATCCTCCCCATTGGCGCTGGAGCAAGCGCGGGCTCAACTCGCAAACAGTGGTCATCAGATCGATTTCATGTTGCTGAATGAACTGTATGTGCCGGAAGAACTGCAAAACTCGGCTGACATCGTGCTGGCGGCGAATGCGTTGCACCGCTACATCCAACCCTTACATGGGCTGAAGGCAGCTTCTCAGTTGCTGAGGCCTACAGGAGAGCTGTGGATGATGGAGCGACAGTGCCTGACACCGGTTGCCATGATCAGCGCCGGGCTGCTGGCGGGAGGATATGGCAATAGCAGAAAAGATCCGCTGCGTACTGGCGCGGTATGGCTGCAACGAGCTCAGGCCAGTGGTTTTACATCCTGTGAGTGCAACCTCAGCGGTCTCGCCGCCACTTTAACTCTACGCCCTTCACATCATCATACGCTGCCCGATAACTGGTCGAGTCAGCTGGCGGAAAAACTGACCAAAGCCATGGTGCCGGAGCGGTTGGTTCTGCTGACACATCTGCCATTGACCGCAAACGGTAAGGTTGATCGTAAGCGCCTGCAATCACTGTATGACAATCTGCCCAGGTCACAACAACAGCAGGAAACACTCAGTCAAACTGAAGAAAAACTAGCTCAGCTATGGGGAACATTACTTGGCATTACGCCGCACATCGGCCGCCAGCAGGGCTTTTTCGAATTAGGGGGGGATAGTTTGCTGGCCACACGCCTGATTAACCTTATCCGTGATGAATTTGCCGTCGATATCGCGCTGCGAAAAATCTTTAGCGCACCTGGCCTGCAGGCAATGGCTGCCGGGATTGAGGCACAGCAGGCTCAGGCTGCCACCATGGAAGGAGGTGTTCTGTGATTGGTATTTTGGGAGGATTTGGTGCCGTAGGCAGCGAGGTCGCACGTATCCTGCATCAGTGGGGGGAAACTTCGCTGCGCGTGGGAGGGCGTCACCCGCAACCTGTCGCCTGGGCCCAAAGCTGCTATGTGGATGTAAGTGACGAAGAAAGTCTCATGGCTTTCGCCACCGACTGTCGGTTGATCGTGAACTGTGCTGCGCCTTCGGCACGGCTGTCACAACAGGTGGCGAACCGACTGCATGCCGCAGGTATTCCGCTGGTTGACGCAGGAGGAATTGATTGTCCGGCAGCGTTAAAACCTCCGGTTGGACGGCATCCGGGCAGCGCGTTGTTCGCAGCAGGCGCATTGCCAGGCTTGTCCGGCATTCTTCCTGTGTGGCTGGCGCGTACGCTTGACCGCGTCGATGTGTTGCACTGCTGGTTTGGCGTGTTTGATCGTTTCACCCCAGGCGGAGCAGAAGACTATCTTGAGGGTGTGCTGCGCACGCCAGCCTCTCAGCATACCCTGCCGCGGCGACAGTCCAACGTCATCCTGCCTTTCTTTCCACGCCCGGTGCTGCTGCAGCCGTATGAAGATGAGGAGTCGCTCCGGGTCACCGAACAACTGGCGCTTCGTTACAGTCGATGGTATCTCGCGCTTGATGGTGAACACCTGGCCCGCGCGTTAGAAACAGCGCGTGTATTACCACGAGAGGCAGCAATACAGGCGGTGGTGGAGGGGGCGACACTGGATGTGGCGGGTCGACATGCATGGGTTAACTTTTTGATCCAGGTAGATGGCGTGCGTCAGGGCACTAGCACCACGTTAACCTTATTGCTGAGAGCGCCGGGCATTGCTCAGTTAACCGCCGCCTGTGCGGCGGCATGCGCTAAATGGCTGCTGAAGTCACCTGAGCCAGTCCTGGGGCTGGCAGCCGAATGCATCGATATCGAAGCGTTCATGCTGCTGTTCTGCCAGGAGCAAATCGGTATTGATATTGAGTTGTTTGACCGCGGGATTGAGCATTTAAACGAAATGAGCGGAGGTGCGCTATGAACGCGGTACCGTTAAAGGTGCTGGTGTGTGGCTCCACTTTTGGCCAGTTCTGGTTGGCAGCACTGCAGCGTTATCCACTGCGCTTTAAAGTGGTGGGGCTACTGGCGAGCGGCAGCGAACGTAGCCGTGATTGCGCGCAACGCTATGACATTCCGCTCTACACCGATATCGCCTCATTACCTGAAGACATTGACCTGGCCTGCGTGGTGTTGCGTGCTACCGTGATGGGCGGTGCAGGCAGCGTTCTGGCACAGCAACTGATGGCCAGGTGCATTCATATCATTCAGGAGCAGCCCGTACATCATGATGAGGTGGTGGCGAACCTGCGCTCAGCGCGTGAATTCGGTGTGCAGTATCGGGTCGGCAACCTCTATCCACATCTGCCGGCGGTGCAGCAGTTCATTCAGTCTGCCCACCGCCTACTGCGGCGGCAAAAGCTTCAGTTTATTGATGCTGCGTGTGCCAGCCAGGTGGCGTTCCCACTGATCGCGATACTGGTGGAAGCCCTTGGTGCACCTCGCCCGTGGCAGTTTCATGCCCAGGCACAATTACCAGAGGCACCTTTCCAGGTGGTGCAGGGACAGTTGGCCGGAATCCCCTTAACGTTGAGTGTACATAACGAAGTCGATCCGCAGGACCCTGACAACCATTTCCAGCTGTTGCAACAGATCACGCTGGGCTTGCCCGCGGGACGGTTATCGTTGATCGATACACATGGACCCGTGATGTGGTTCCCGCGTTTGCATATCCCTGAGGCGGTAAAACGCGACCGCGATTTTAGCAGCCCGCAATCAGCACATCTGATGGAAGAGACCAGCGCCATTATCGGCGAGGTCCAGCGTGCCAGCTGGCGCACCACATTGGCGGAACACTGGCCAGAAGCCATTGCCCAAGATTTACTGGCGCTGGCGGAGAGCATCCTGTCTCCTGATGCCCCCCGCTGGAGTCCGCAATCCCTGTTAGCTCAATGTCAGATGTGGCAGGCGCTGACCAAAACACTCGGCTATCCGCGCCTAAATCCGGACCAGCGGTTTGAACCTCTGGCGCGTACCTTGCTGCCTGTCACGACCGGGCTGGAACGCAAAGCCACCCCACAGTGGGATTTTACCCAGCGGGCAGAGCTGCTGGTGAGTGGCATTACTGCTCAGCAGGTGACGGATTTTGTCGCGCGGATGGATGAAGCTTGCCTGAACGCCATGCTGTTTAGTCTGCAACAGGGAGGCGCCTTGACGCATCCCGATCAGGGTCACGACCTGCCAGGGATTTTGCAACAACTCCAGGTGGCCGAAGCGCATCACGCCCTGATTGGACGCTGGCTGATGCTGCTGGCCGATGCCGGTCTGGTGATGCAACGAGGCGCGCACTACTTTTGCCGACGAACGATCGGCTATACCGAGCTGCATCACAGCTGGCAGGCGGTGCACAGGGTGTGGGACAACCGCCTGGGCTCTGCCACATTTATCGATTATCTGTGGCAAAACGCGGAAAAGCTGGGTGAGCTGATGCGCGGCGAACAGAAGGCGGCACTGTTGCTGTTCCCGGAAGGCCGTAACGATATAGCCGATGCGGTCTATCGCCATACCATCACCGCCCGTTATCTCAACACCCTGATTGCCGACTGGGTCCTGAAGCAGCTCAGCCAGCGAGCGGCACCGCTAAAAGTACTGGAGATTGGCGCAGGCACCGGTGCCACCACCGAACAGGTACGGGAACGGCTGCATGAGGTGTATGGGGAAACGCCGCCGCTCAACTGGCTGTTTAGCGATGTCTCACGCTTTTTCCTGGTGAATGCGCAACAGCGCTATAGCCATCTCTCCTGGCTCTCGACTGCACTGATCGATATTGACCGCCCCCTGACCGAACAAAGCGTCGCTGCAGATTCCCAGGATCTGCTGGTAATGGCGGGGGTACTGAACAATGCACAGAACAGCGAGCAAACCATTCGTTGGCTGGCTGAGGTGTTACAACCGGGCGGTGTCATGCTAATCACCGAACCGACGCGGGAACATCTGGAAATTCTCACCTCACAGGCCTTTATGATGCCGCCACCACAGGACGACCGGCAGCGCAGTGAACAGCGTTTTCTCTCACCAGAGCAGTGGCAGGATCTGCTGCAGCGCGCCGGGTTGATTTGTGAGGCTTGCCTGCCCGACGAGGGGCATGTGCTCGCACCGCTCGGACAGTGTCTGTTTATCGCGCGGAGGCCAGGCAATGCTTAGGTGCAGCCATATTCTCTGCAAAGTCGATAACATTCGTGCCTGCGTAGCCCAGCTTGAACAGGCTGGGTTCAGCGTGCAGTGGGGGGGCGATCCGGCTCGGGCACACAATGCTCTGGTGTGGTTTGAAGAGGGGCCGTTTCTGGAGTTCTTTGAACTGCCGCGTTGGTTCCGCTGGCTGAGCTATCCCTTTGGCTGGCGCTTCGGTTCCAGCGCCGGTCAGCGTCTTAGAGATTGGGCGCAAGCTGGCGAGGGCTGGTGTGATGTGGCTCTGGAACCTGAACAGTATCAGCCCGAAGCGCCACTTAGCCTGGATAACGTCAGCCAGCATTTGCGTCAGCAGGCGCTGGCAGGTTCGCGCGTCGTAAACGGCAGCCGTAAATCGGTACAGGGTGAAAGGGTGAACTACTGCTTTATGATGCCGCGCGGTAACCATCTGCCGTTTATCGTCTCTCATTACCACCCGCTGCAGCGGCCGGTTTGCGTCCGGCATGCCAATGGCGCACGCGCCGTGGCCCGGGTGGATTTTCATATACCGCTGCCCAGCCACTGCCAGTTGCAACGCCTGTTGCCTGCGGACCGCTGGCTCAATAGTCAGCACGGTGAGCGGCGCTATGTCAGCAGCGTGGTTTTACAGGGGTGGCAGGCACTGCCGCAGACATCCGATTTTATTCAGTCGTTATTTAACCCGTCGCAGGAGGCGTAATGCGCGAGCTATTTTCTGCCTTACAGCAGGTGCTGGAAGGGGATTTACTGTTGCCGCAGCATGCGGAATACGAAGTTGCTCGCCGGGTACGTAATGCCCGTATTGACTGCCGGCCCACCGCGATTGTGCGCTGCGTCAGCGTGCAGGATATTCAACAGTCACTGCAACTGGCGGAGAATCAGCAACTGCCGGTTGCGCTGCGCGGTGGTGGCGCTCACGTGGCCGGTTACGGCACCTGCCAGGATGGGCTGGTGCTTGATCTGTCCCGCATGAATCAGATCACTATTGACCCGGATAAACGCCTGGCGCACGTCGCCCCTGGGACCACCTGGGGCGAACTGGATGCGGCAACACAGGCGTACGGTCTGGCGGTACCCGGCCCGCGTAATCCCACGATCGGTATCGCCGGGCACACCCTGGGCGGCGGCGTTGGTGACCTGTCGCGCCAGTTTGGCCTGACCAGCGATAACCTGGTGAGCTGCGAGCTGGTTACGTTGTCCGGTGACGTGCTGGAAGTGAACCCACAGCACGATGCTGAACTGTTCTGGGGTTTGCGCGGCGCGGGCGCCAATTTTGGCGTGGTATCGCGTTTTACGTTTCAATTGCATCCCGTTGAGGGCGTCGTGGCCGGCGTGCTCGCGTGGCCCGCACGGGACATTCCTGTTGTGTTGCGCCGGGCACGTAACTGGCTGGCGCAGGCACCGGATCAGGCCTCGTTGATTGCCCTTGTCTGGACGGCACCGCCGCTGCCATTTTTGCCAGAATCACTGCATTTTGAGCGTAGTATCATGCTCATTCCCACCTGGTTTGGTGCGCCAGAGCAGGCGGAACAAGTGCTTGCGCCCCTCAAGGTGGGCGCGTTGTGCGACACGCTGCAACCGATGCGTTACGTCGATTATCAGCGCCTTCTGCCCTCGGCGCCCAACTACCTACAGCAGCATGTTTACAACCGTGGCGAACTGCTGCGTGAACTGGATGATGACACGCTCGAACGACTGCTGGCGCTGTTCCAGCGTGCTGGCCCGAATTTCTCGCTGGTGTTTGGTGCCCTTGGCGGTGCCATTGCCCGTGCCCCGGCGGGCGCAACCGCGTTTGTTCATCGAGATGCCAACTGGTTTGTTGAAGTCTGTGCCCAGTGGTACGGCGAACCCGATAACCCAGCGATGCTGGCACCCGCCATTGAGGCCTGGCAACAGCTGCAAGCGGTGAGCTGCGGTCCTTACGCCAACCTGCTGCCTGACCATGAACCGCGTTGGGCGCAGGCCACGTATGGCAGCGGCTGGGCACGCCTGGCGGCACTCAAACAGAGATTCGACCCGACTAATCGCCTGCGTTTTAACGTCAATATTCCGCCCCGGTCATCCCGCGTGATGGCTCAGGGCAAGGAGGATTTAGCATGACTGACCATTCCATCGCCTTTGAACTGCTTCAACGCCTGCGCAACCGTGGCGCACAACTGTGGGAGGAGCATGGCAAGCTAAACTACCGTGCGCCGCAGGGTGTGATTTCAGCGGATGATTTACACACGCTGAAGGCCCATAAAGCCAATGTGTTAGCCATTCTCGCCGGAGAACAGCAGCAGACCACGCTCATAGCCGATGAGACTGCGCGTTTCGCACCGTTTCCACTGAGCCAGGTGCAGGCAGCGTATCTGGTCGGGCGTAATGATGCCTTTGGCTATGGCGGTGTAGCCTGCCATGTTTATCTGGAGGTGAATTATCCACCGCTGCAACATGCCAGAGTCAGCGCTATCTGGAATGAGCTGGTCACGCGACACGACATGCTGCGCGCGGTATTTGATCGCAGTGGCAGCCAGCGCGTTTTACCCGATGTGCCGGAACTGATCATTGACTGCGCGAGTAGCGGAGCAGAGCAGGGAGAAGCGCTGCTGGACAGCGTGAAGCAGCAGATGGGGCATCGACTCTACCAGCCCGAGCAGTGGCCGCTGTTCAGCCTGAGTCTGTCGCAGTTGCCGGCACGCAGCGTGCTGCATTTATCGATGGACTTCCTGATTGCCGACTGGGCCAGTATCTGGCTATTGCTGGGCGAGTTTGAAGCGCGTTACCAGCATCCTGACCAGCCGTTGCCTCCGCTAACGATTCAGTTCCGCGATTATCTGCTGGCGGAGCGCGGCAGGGATGAGTCACCGGCGGCCCAACGCGATCGCGCCTGGTGGCAGCAGCGTATTCCTCAGTTGCCAGCCTCGCCGCAGCTCCCGTTGCTTGATACACAGGAACGACAGCCCGCACGTTTTACACGACGTTTTTTGCAACTGCCGGAGGAACGCTGGGCGGCACTCAAACAGCAGGCGGCGCAGTGCGGTATTACCCCTACAGCGGCGGTGTTAACCGCCTATGCCAGCGTGCTGCAGCGTTGGTCTGTCAGCGAACACTTCTGCCTGAATCTGACGGTACTTAATCGTCAGCCGCTGCATGAGCAGGTGGATCGTCTGGTGGGCGATTTCACCTCGGTCAGCCTGCTGGAGGTCGATCAACGCCGTCCAATGAGCTGGGCGGAGCGCGCCAGCGCCATCAGCCAGCAATTGTATGATGACCTGGATCATCGCCTTTGTTCCGGCGTCGAAGTGATCCGTGAACTGGCTCGCGCCAAAGGGCGCGATTACGCTTTGATGCCTTATGTTTTTACCAGTGCCATCGGCCTGGTGCCTGCCGATGCGGAAAATGCGTTGCAGGGCAAACTGGATGGCCGTGGCATTACCCAGACGCCGCAGGTGTTTATCGACTGTCAGGCGATGGACAGTGCTGCCGGTTTACAGGTCAACTGGGATGTGCGCGACGGGGTATTCCCGTCGGGGATGATCGACGATCTGTTTGCCAGCTTTGAATCACTGCTGAATGCCATGGCGCAAGAAGATGCGATTTGGCAGCAGACCGCGCAGGTTGCACTCCCCGAATGGCAACGTGAACAACGGTTGCAGGTCAATGATACCCGCGCACCGCTACCCGAGGGCGGGCTGCACCAGACATTCTTCGTACAGGCTCACCTGACCCCGGATGCGCTGGCGGTGATCGATCCCCAGCAGCAGATGACTTACCGTCAACTGGCGGACGCATCCTTGCGCATTGCTGGCCATCTGCAACGGCACGGCGTTGCCATCGGCGAACCGGTCGCGATCACTCTGGAAAAAGGCGTAATGCAGGCCGTGGCGGTGTTGGGTGCCATGGCGGCGGGTGCGGTCTGGGTGCCAGTCGATGTCTCACAGCCGGCGGAACGTCGCCGGCAAATTCTGGCAAACGCGGGTATCCAACGGGTGCTGACCCAGCAACAGGTAGTAGAGTGCGGCGTCAGTGGAGAGTGGCGTATTGATGTGGATGCATTGAACGCCAGCGAGCCTCTGCTGGACCCACACGCGTCACGCAGTAGCGATGCGGCTTATATCATTTACACCTCTGGTTCCACCGGCCAGCCCAAAGGGGTGGTGATGGTGCATCAGGCGGTACGGAATACAGTTGAAGATATCAACCGACGTTTCGCCGTGCGGGCCACCGACCGCGTGCTGGCGCTGGCGCAACTCGGCTTTGATTTGGCGATTTATGATCTGTTCGGGCCGCTGAGCGTGGGTGGCGCGGTAATCTATCCTGAACCGGCACGCGCCACCGATCCCTCGCACTGGATTGAATGCATCGAATCACAACAAGTGACCCTCTGGAACAGCGTGCCTGCACTGATGCAGATGCTGGAGAGTGCGCTCCAGCACCAGCAACTGGCGAGTTTGCGACTGGCATTACTCTCGGGTGACTGGATCCCTTTAACGCTGCCGGAATCACTGGCGACGCGTCTGCCACAGCTTCAGCTGGTAGCGCTCGGTGGTGCGACTGAAGCAGCCATCTGGTCTAACTATCACTGCTGGCAGGGCCGTGATGCCATGTGGCGCAGCATCCCTTACGGTCTGCCGCTCAGCAATCAGGGCTTCCGCGTGCTGGATGAAAACATGGCGGATTGCCCTGTGTGGTTGCCTGGCAATCTTTACATCAGCGGTGCGGGACTGGCGCAAGGCTATCTTAAAGATGCTGAGAAAACTGCGCGCCACTTTATCCATCATCCGCATGATCAACAGCGACTGTACTGGACCGGCGATCGCGCCCGCTATCTGCCGAACGGTGAACTGGAATTTCTTGGCCGCGCGGACAATCAGCTCAAAATCAAAGGTCACCGCATCGAACCCGGGGAAATCGAAGCGGCGCTTAGCGCTTTACCGGGCGTGGAGAGTGCTTGCGTGGTGCCCCATGGCGAAGGTAACCAGCGACAACTTCTGGCATTAGTCAGCGCGCAGCGTCAACCAGCGAACCCCGTGGATTACGACCGCCTGACAGATCGTATTGATACCGCAACCGCAGGTCTTGTGCAGAACATCACCGCTACGCAGTTACAACAGGCGATGACAGCCCTGGATGCTGTGGTATTACAACAGATGCGCGACACGCTGCAATCTTATGGTCTTAATGATGAGTTCAGTGAAGCTCAGCTACGAGAAACACCCGTGAATGCTCGCTTCTTCTGGCTGGTGCGCCGCTGGCAAGCGATGCTTGCGCAGGCTGGCGCTTTGCCTGATTACAGCTGGCAGCAGGTTGACGCGCTGTGGCAACCTCTGCTCGATGCCCCGGCATTTCTGGCTTACATCCGCAGCAACCTGGAGAATCTTTCCGGGCTGCTCGAAGGGCGTATTGATGCTCAGAAGCTGCTGTTCCCGCAGGGGCAACTGACCAACGTGCAGGCGCTGTATCGTGAAAATCTGATGGCGAAGTACCTGAACCAGGCTGTCAGTGCCCTGACGAGCCTGATTGCACAGCAGCGCGTCCAGCGGCCTTTACGTATCCTCGAAGTTGGCGCAGGCACTGGCGGCACGACGGCGGATGTGCTGGCAGCGTTGAGCGAACAGACGATTGAATACCACTTTACTGATGTGGCGGCCTTCTTCCTGCCTGAAGCGCGTGCCCGCTACGGCCAACGAGCGGGCATGCATTTTGGCCTGCTGAATATTGACGATGATGTTCACACGCAGGGCTATTGCCCGGAGAGCTTTGATATTGTGCTGGCCGCCGGGGTACTGGAAAACGCCCGTGACCAACGCCGGGCACTGGAAAATATCCAGTTACTGACCGCGCCACAAGGCTGGGTGATCCTGACGGAGCCGACGCGTGAATGTCCGTGGATCATGGCTTCTCAGGCATTCATGATGACGCCACCGGAAGACAGCGAACGTCAGCATGAGAGCTATCTTGATCAGCATGGCTGGCAGGCGCTGATGCAATCGGTCAGCGGTGATCCGGTGCTGTGCCTGCCGCGACCAGGTCACGTGCTGCATCATCAGGGCTTCCATTTGCTGGCACAACAAATCAAACGCGATCGTCTGCCGCTGTATCCGCAAGTGCTACTTGATGCGCTGCAACAGAAATTACCGCGCTATATGATCCCGGCGCAGATTCAGTCGGTTGCAGCACTGCCGCTAACGGCAAACGGAAAAGTAGATCGTAATACAGTCGTCAACTGGTGGGTCGAGGAGGCTGCAGAGCATGACACGCCGCCAGGCCTGCAACCGCAGGGGGATGCGCTTGAGCAGTTGCTGTGCCAGCATTGGGCTGAAACGCTTGGAATTAAACAGATCGCGCTCGACCAGGATGTGTATAACCTGGGGGCTGACTCGCTGATCATGGCACGCATGGCAGGCAAGCTGCGGCAGGTGCTGGCCGCTGACCCCTGGCAGATGGGAGATATACCCTTTGATGTTTTGCTGCGTCATATGCTGAATGGCCCAACGGTGCGCGCGCTGGCGCAGGCTATCCGTTCGCAGCATGCGCCTGATGCGGCTGCCGCAGCGCCTCAAGCCGGAGAGAAACTGCAGCCAGAAATCGAGGGGCGGGCTGAGGGCAGCAACGGTATTCTGCTGCCGATGGGGGGCGGGAGTGAAGGCCCGCTGCGGGTGGTGTTCCATGCCGGCCTGGGTACCATGGATTGCTTCCGCCCGATGCTGGCGGAGCTGGAGAAAGATCCGCGCGGGCCGGTCATCGGCATTGTGATTGCCGATACCGCACAATATTGCGCCTTGTCCCCACAACAGGCGGTTGAGCGCATGGCAGATGATTACGCACAACGCCTGCTGGCCACCGGACATAGCCGCTTCCAGCTGATTGGCTACTGTCTGGGCGGGTTGTTTGCTGTAGAAGTGGCGCGTCGCCTCAGTGAGCAGGGCGCAGAAATCGCTGACCTGGTGCTGATCAGCAGCCATCCGGTACTGTTCGAGGTGCAGGATGATCTGATGATCGAATCGCTGTTTATCCCCAATCTGCACATTACGCTGGCGCAGGCCGGTTTCGGTGAGGTCGATGGCGATGCATTAGTGAAGGGCTTTATGCAGGTGATTGAGCAACATCATGGCCGCATTCCGCAGGGTGCGCTGGCGCAGTTACCCGGCGCGGCGGGCTTGTTTTTCCAACAGATGCAGGCATTACCGATTGAAGAGCGTTTTGCGCGTTATGTCGCGGGTGTTGAACAGTTCACCGGTCAGCAGATGCCAGCCGAAATGGCACTGGGCCTGTTCCGCGTATTCCGCCAAAGTTTCCGTGCCGCGCACTTCACCCCCAGCACTTATGTCGGCGATATCCGCTTCCTGTTGCCCAATCAGGGCTCTGGATTCGCACCGGGTATGGATGACAATACGCTGAACTTCTGGCGTAACGTCTGCCTGGGCGAACTGCAGGTCACTTCGATTGCGGGTAATCACTTCAGTTGCATCGATACGCCCAACGCACAAGCCGTGGCGCAGCGGGTGAATGAGGGACTGAAATGAAGTTACTGGGCCAGCCTGGCAGGTTAGTGGCAGGCGTGCCGAAGGTGGCGCGCTCACTTAACCTTGCACTTCTTTTTGGCAGCGTGGCGGGCTTGCTAAACGTCAGCGGCATAGCTCTGCTGGCATGGGCGGTGACGCCATTACTGTCTGTCCCGATGTTACCACCGTCGTCATTTATCGCCCTCACCGGCAGTGTGCTGCTGTTGGTGCTGGCATTCTGGTTACGCTTACAGGCAGAAGCACGGGCTCACGAAGCCAGTTATCAATTAGAGGAAGTACTGCGCGAGCGTCTTGTGGAGCACCTCAGTTGTTTACCGCTTGGAGTGGTACAACAATGGGGCAGTGGGCGGTTACGTAAAATCCTCCAGGAGGATGTTAAAGCGCTGCACATTGCGGTGGCGGATGCGGTGCCGTTTATCGGTGCCAGTCTGAGTCAACCGCTGGCCGCGCTGCTGGTGCTGGCGCTGGTGCAGTGGCGGCTGGCGCTGGTGGCGTTGCTGTTTTTGCCGATAAACCTCGTGTGTATGGCAATGATGGCGCGTGAAAATCCCCAGCAACGCAGCCGATACAATGAGGCCAGTGAGTCAGTCAATGCCGGGGTGATTGAACTGGTGCAGGGTATGGCGGTCATGCGTACCTTTGATAATGGCGCCGCGGGTTGGCGGCGCTTTAACGCGCGGCTGCAACAGTTTACGTTGGCGGTGGAAACCTGGATGACAGGTAGCAAAGTGCCCTGGAAAATCAATCGTCTGGCAGGTGCCGCGTTACCGACGGCTGCGGTGCTGATGATAGCAGGTTTTGTGCTGTATCAAGCCGGGCAGGTTACCCTGGCGCAGTGGCTGCTGGCGTTGATGTTGGGTACGTTACCCATCAAAGCGCTCGAACCGTTAGTGCACCTGGCTAACTATCTGAATGACGCTGGCGCGGCCTCAGGCCGCATTGAAGAGGTGCTGCGGCAGGACGTGCTGCCAGAGCCACTACATCCGCAGCAACCGCAAGGACACGCACTCAGCCTGAACAAGGTCAGTTTTCACTATCCGGATCAGCCGCAGCCTGCACTCAGCGACGTGTCATTCACGCTCGCAGCGGGAACACGCTGTGCCATTGTCGGGGCTTCCGGTTCGGGAAAATCGACGCTGGCGCGCCTGCTCCCGCGTTTTTATGACGTGACAGAGGGTAGCATTATGCTGGGTGGTTGCGATATCCGCCAGATGCGCAGTGATGTGTTGTTGAAGCAGATGGCGCTGGTATTACAGGAGCCGTTTCTTATCAGTGGCACGCTGGAGGAAAATCTACGACTGGCTGCGCCCGAAGCCAGTGATGCAGCGTTGCAGCACGTTATGGCCGCGACGGGGGTGAGCGAGATCGTTTCGGCACTGCCACAAGGATTAAACACGCAGATCGGTGAGCGAGGGAGCTCGTTATCGGGCGGCCAGCGTCAGCGTGTGAGCCTGGCCCGCGCACTGCTGAGCAATGCGCCCGTGCTGGTGATGGATGAAGCAACCTCTTATCTCGATGCACACAACGAAAGGCATATTCAGCAGGCACTGGCGCAACTCGCGCCGGATCGCATTGTGATCACTATTGCTCATCGTTTGCAAACGGTCATCGACGCGGATGTGATTGTGGTGATGCACAAAGGCAGAGTGGCTGAGCAAGGCCGTCATGCTGACCTGCTGAATCAGGGGGGTTATTACGCGCGGCTGTGGCAGCACTATCAGCTTGCCAGTCAGTGGACGTTAAAGCGCGAGGGAGAAGCATGATGCGCATTTATCACAACATGATCGCGGTGGCAGGGGAGTTCGCTGCGCCATTTCGCCGGACGTTAGCGTGTGCGGTGGCGGCGGCGATGTTGCAGGCCGCGGGCTGGATTATCACACTGCCGCTGTTTTCGCTCGTGTTAACACCGGGCGCACTGCCCGTGCGTGATATCCTGAGCTGGCTGGTGGTGCTCATTGTCTTGCTGCTGCTTGAAGGCATGGTGCGCTGGCGTGAAATGGCTTTTGTCTATGACTACTGGCATCGCGTGACGGAGGCCATGCGTCAGCGGCTGGCACATCGCTTGCGTGCCATGTCGCTGGAGCAGCTGGCCCAGCGAAAAAGCGGCGATCTGGCAACGATCCTTGGCAATAACGTCACCTTTGCGGCAACGGCGCTCTCTTCACTGGCTATGCTGGCGATTCAACTGGCGGTGGTACCTGCGGTGGTGCTGGTGTTGATCTTCATGCTGGACTGGCGTCTGGGGGCGCTGGTTCTGGCGGGAACAGGACTCATCGTGCCGCTGATACGACGGGCACAGCGTGATGCCAATCAGGACTTTCTGCGCATTGATGAAGTGGATGCGGCAGCCAGCGCAGCCATTGTTGAGTATGTGCAGGGGCAGGCGATGTTACGTGCCAGCAGCCGATCTGGCCTGAACGCGCCTTGTTTACGCGGGGTTTTTGCTCACCAGCATCAGGTGCAGCATCAAAGCGGCAATTCTGCGCGGCTGATTGCCAAAGCACAACTGATCATCCAGCTCACTCTGGTGGCTACCGTCGCGTTGGGGATGGGATTATGCGCAACGCAACAGTTGCCGCTGGCATCACTGCTCTGCCTGACGGTGCTGGTGGCGCAACTGGTCGAGCCTCTGACATTGGGGCTTTCCATGGTGCGCCTGTTTGAACTGGCGGACGCGGCGTTGCAGCGGGTGAATGCGGTGCTCAACGAAGCGGATCTGATCACTGAACTGCCATTCCACCAACCACAGCACTTTGCGATTACGCTGAACAATGTCAGTTTTCACTATCAGCAGCAGGAAAAACCTGCACTCCAGAATGTGACGCTACACATTGCGGAAAAATCCCTGACAGCCTTGGTCGGCCCCTCGGGTGGGGGGAAAACCACGCTAACCCGATTGATGAGCCGCTTTGCCGATCCACAGCAGGGCACTATCACGTTTGGAGGTGCGGAGTTAAAGCATATCCCCCCCGATCAGCTATTAGCACAGGTTTCGGTGGTCTTTCAGGATGTGTGGCTGATGGACGATACGCTGGCGAATAACATTGCGTTAGGTAAACCGCACGCCACGCAGGAGGAGATCGTCAACGCTGCACGTAAAGCGCATATTCACCACGTCATTGAAAGTCTTCCGCAGGGCTATGAGACACGGGCGGGTGAAGCGGGGAGTGCGTTGTCGGGTGGAGAGCGCCAGCGGGTGGCGATTGCGCGTGCCATTCTTAAAGATGCTCCGGTCGTGTTACTGGACGAGCCTACGTCATCGCTGGACAGTGAATCTGAATACCATGTACAGCAAGCGATAGACGCACTGGTGGCGGATAAAACGGTGGTGATTGTGGCGCATCGTTTATCCACCATTCGCGCAGCCGACCAAATTGCCTTTATTGAGCAAGGCCGCTGCGTTGAGTGTGGCGATCACGCCAGCTTAATGGCCATAAAAGAGGGGCATTATCGGACATTAATTGAGGCTCAGCATCCTACCCACGACAGATAATCCTTTCTCTTCAGGCACTCACAGTAATATCGAGTGCCTCCATTCCCCCCTGTACTGACAACAAAAAAAACAGAATAGATGACTACGCGTTAATTGTTATGTTATAACATTTCAAATAATTATCATTTCACCTTTTAGGGGGTTTGGGACCTTATGCAAAACAGGGCACGGAAATGGTCATCGCTGAAACCACTCAGCCTGGCCTTGATGGCAATCATGGTGGCATCGCAGGCCAGTGCAGAAGAGACGATGAATGTCGTCGCCGAATCTGCCGACAGCAGTGGATTGGTCGCAACGCACAGTCAGAGCGCAACCAAAAGTGATACGCCATTACTGGAAACACCTCAGTCGATCTCAGTGATTACTCGTCAACAGATGGATATGCAGAACGTTCGCTCTTTAAATGAAGCGCTGCGTTACACACCAGGCGTGGCGGCGGAGCAATGGGGTGGGGTGAGTGCGTTTGACCAGTTCTCAATTCGCGGATTCAATTACGGTTCCACCGGATTTAACGATCAGTTTCTCGACGGATTGCGCATGAACAACGGGATTGTTTATGGCTATCAACAGGTTGACCCCTTCCTGCTGGAGAATATTATCGTGGTGCGTGGCCCGTCTTCTGTGCTGTATGGCCTGGCCAGTCCGGGTGGAATTATCGCGATGCAGAGTAAACTTCCCACTGCGAAGACCATTCGCCATGTTGAGCTGGAAGGGGGGAATCATCAGTATCAGCGCGGCTCTTTCGATTTTGGCGGAAAAGTCAATGATGACGGCACGGTACTTTACCGCGTGGTCGGGACGGTAACTACCAAAGAAGGTCAGGAGCGGGGCACCGAAATGCGGCGCTGGGCGTTAGCGCCTTCCATTACTTTTCAGCCTGACTACTATAACAAGCTCACGATTTATGCGCGTGCGCAAAATGATCCTAAAATGGCAGCCCAGACTTCCCTGCCTGTTGCCGGTACGGCCAAATACAATCCTAACGGTAAATTACCGACAGACGCTTATCCAGGCGAGCCGGATCATAATACCTTTTCGCGTAAGCAGGCCTCTGTTGGCTATAGCGCAGAACACTACTTTAATGATGACTGGGGCGTCACCCTGAATGGTCGCTACAGTCAGATGACATCAAAATATAACGCAGTGATTTTTGCCGGATTGCAGGACGATATGCGTACCATCAACCGATCAATCGCCGCTTCTGATGAGCATTTCAATACCATCAGTCTCGACAATCAGCTGCTCGGACATTTCACTACGGCGGATATTGATCATCAACTTCTGGTTGGCATGAGCTGGGATCGCTTTACCGGGCACGGCAATTACGCCGCTTCTTATGATGTCCCCACGCTGGATATCTACAACCCGGTTTATGGCCAGGCCATCTACGGCACGCCTGAAAACTATCAGGATACGCGGCTGATGAATACACAGACCGGTTTGTATGCTCAGGACCAATTGAGCTATGAAAAATGGCGCGCCACGGTGGGGGTGCGTCATGACTGGTCAAGCGTGCGTACCACTGACTTAATGGGTTACAGCGCAGATACCAAACAGCGTGATGAAGCCACAACCTGGCGTGCCGGCGTCAATTATCTGTTTGATAATGGTGTTGCCCCGTATTTCACATACGCTCAATCATTCCAGCCGACAAATTCCGTTGACGCTAACGGTAATGCATTTGATCCTTCGCGTGGTGAGCTATACGAGGCCGGGGTGAAGTATCAGCCCAAAGTGCTGCCAGCACTCTTTTCCATTGCCACGTTTAACCTGACGCAGGATAAAGTACTGACCACCGATCCCAACAACATCAACTACTCGGTACAGGGCGGGAAGATTCGTTCCCGCGGCATCGAGTTAGAAGCGCGTGGCCAGCTGACTGACCAGTTCAGCATCATCGGATCCATGACCTGGCAGAATGTGGAATATACCCAGGACAGCAATCGCGATGTCGTTGGGCGCACCCCACTGCGTATACCTACCCGCTTCGGTTCGTTGTGGGTCAATTGGGAAGCGCCGGAGTCCAGCTTTGCTTCCGGGTTTAGTGCAGGTGTGGGGGGGCGTTTCAGCAATGGCACCAAAGGCGGCACGATGGAGAACCAGTTCAGCACCGCTGGCTATGGTGTGATGGATGCCGAAGTGCATTATGATCTGGGACATCTGACTCCCAATCTAAAAGGTGGAAAAGTTCAGGTCACCGCCCAAAACCTTACCGATCGTCAGTACGTTACCAGTTGCTTTACCAAATCTCAGGGCTGTTTCTATGGGGCAGAGCGTGCGGTGATAGCGAAGCTGAGTTGGGATTTCTAGTTATAACTTCACCAGACACTTGGCCATTCAGCATCAGGTGTCTGACGCTTACTAATGAGTTTCCGTCGAGATCAACGAGCGAACTGCAACCCGCTGGCAATAGCGTGCTTAACCTGTTCCACTCGCAGGTTCTCAAAGGGACGGAGTTTGCGAATTAAGGCATCAAGTTTTTCAGGTTCCATCCCGTACTTACTGGGGGCGCGCGATGTATTGACCTGAACGCATACATTAAGTGAACGGCCTTCCGCCGTCAGGTGGCGATTTAGAACTTAAGCGGTATGAAAACTGTCGGGCGCCTGAAATTCATCCGCAAAGCGGGCAACAAACTTCGCTTTGTTGGACTGCAGGTGGCCGATAAATGAATAATGCCGTGCCAGCATAGGCTGATACGGCATTATTCATGTTCTTATTATGCCCGATGCATTACGCCACTTTGTGGCTGTCTTCCTGACCCTGGATATACGGCGGCACATATGCTTCCCGGCAGGTATCCAGATAATCCGACCACCACTGCATCATTGCCTTACAGGCTTCCAGATGCTCAGCCTTATGAATGTAAGCCAGACGCACGGTGTTGCGCTCCTGATGACTCATCTGGCGCTCAACTGCATCCTGCGACCATAACCCCGACTCCATCAGGGCACTGCATGCAATCGTCCGGAAGCCGTGACCGCAGATATCCTTTTTCGTGTCATATCCCATCAGTCGCAGTGCTTTATTGACTGTGTTTTCGCACATCGGCTTGTACGGGTTATGGTCGCCGGGGAAGACCAGTTCATAAACACCGGATATTTCCTTAATCTGTTTCAGAATGGCGATGGCCTGTTCTGAGAGGGGCACGATATGAGCAGTGCGCATTTTGGCACCGCGCTCGGAATGACGCACACCTGCAATGGCCTCGCGAGTGGCAGGAATTGTCCAGGCCCTGTTTCTGAAATCAATCTCCGACCAGCGGGCGAAACGTAATTCACTGGAGCGGATGAACAGATGCAGCGTCAGCAGGACGGCAAGCCGGGTCAGTTCACGGCCCTGATGATATGCCTCAATGCGTTCAAGCAGTTCAGGCAGGCGCTCCAGCGGCAGGGCGGGATAATGCCGTCTGGCAGGTGGTGCCGTCACGCCGTCAAGGTTTGCAGCTGGGTTGTTATCGATTAATCCCTGGTGGAACGCATGGCGCATGATATTACTGACATGCTGCCGCGTGCGGGACGCGACTTCCAGCAGGCCTTTTTCTTCAATCCCTTTCAGCAGATCAATGAAATGACGGGGTTTAAGTCCGATAACTGACAGATGTCCGATAACCGGAAAGACATGATTGTTCAGGCTGGCAAGCAGACGGTCATCGGTATTCTGTGACCATTTTTATTGCTTTTATGCCAGGCCAGAGCCACGGTTTTAAACACCTTCTCCGTTGGGCAGGCACTGCGTTCTGCGGCCCGCTGCTTTACCGGGTTGATGTTCAGCGCCAGCATCTTACGGATACCTTCGCGCTGCTGGCGGGCATCAGACAGGGAGACGGCAGGATAGGCACCCAGTGCAATGCGGGATTCTTTTCTGTTGATACGATATTTGAGATACCAGTGACGTGAGCCGCCGGGTTTGATAAGAAGATACAGACCGTGAGAATCGGAAACTTTGAAGGGTTTTGCGGATGGTTTTAAGTTGCGGATTTTTGAGTCGTTAAGGGACATTTGGGGGTCACTCCGTCATCGAACCAACTTGACCCCAAATCTGACCACCAAATTCTTCCGATGCAGAGGGAAAACTGAAAATGCATCGGAAAGACTTTTCAGGCTAACCTCTTGAATCAACATCAGATAAGGATTCGCAAGGATGCATGAAAGCAGGAATTTGGCTCTCTGACTGGACTCGTACTTCATATCTATCGCCTTCTGTTATAGAGATTTAAAAAGTTAACTGATTTTTTACCAGCATTTTTACCAACATTATTTAATCTGTATGGGTAAAAAGTCAATTGTATTCAATTAATTACGTCAGTTTACGCCAGTAGACATCACTGACAATTGCTACCTCAGAAAATCAAACCTGTCAACTTTTGGAAACCGCTATCGTATAGTAACA
>NZ_CBFFRK010000029.1:0-39961 GCF_965644245.1 Erwinia sp. V71 | reverse complement strand
CAGAAGTGAAACGCCGTAGCGCCGATGGTAGTGTGGGGTCTCCCCATGCGAGAGTAGGGAACTGCCAGGCATCAAATAAGCGAAAACCCTCAGCGAAAGCTGGGGGTTTTTTGCGTTTACGGGACCGGAAAACCGGGCGCGGAAGCCTGAAACTGTCCCTGAATCCTTCTCCTTTCCCTGCCGGTCAGGGGAAGCCGTCTATTGTGATGCAGATCCTCAGCCCTTCCCCGCAAAGCAGAAAGCAACAAAGGTCTCACGGTATTTATTCCACTAAAAGACGCCGATCTTCGGGTAAACTGTACCCAGATAAATCAGTAAAGGCACAGTCATGTCCCGCGAGATCAATTCATTAAAGTCCTTCCATACCTTCGGCATCGATGCGCGCGCATATCAGATTACTATTGCTGAAACCGCTGAGGCGCTTTGCCAGGCATGGCATGCGAGCCAGCAGGCAGGACGGCCATTTCTGTTGCTGGGCGAAGGAAGCAACGTTCTGTTTCTGGAAAACTATGCCGGTATCGTAGCAATTAACCGGCTAAAAGGTATTCAAATCAGCGAAGAGAGCGATGCCTGGCATCTGCATGTCGCTGCCGGTGAAAACTGGCACAGTCTGGTGGAATACACGTTAGACAAGGGACTGGCTGGTCTGGAGAATCTGGCGCTTATCCCTGGCTGTGCAGGATCTGCACCGATTCAGAATATTGGCGCTTATGGCGTAGAGTTTAATCAGGTTTGCGCATATGTTGATGTTCTGAATCTGCAGAGTGGCGAGACCACGCGTATCGACGCTCAGGATTGCCAGTTTGGCTATCGGGATAGCGTGTTTAAGCATCGTTATCGTGAAGGTTATGCGATTGTGGCGGTTGGTTTGCGTCTGAATAAAGCCTGGCAGCCTGTGATGACTTATGGTGAATTGACCAGGCTGGACCCGGCAACCGTCACTGCGCGGGATATCTTTGCCAGTGTATGCCAGATGCGCCGCAGCAAATTGCCCGATCCACGTGTGACCGGCAATGCAGGCAGCTTTTTCAAAAATCCGGTGGTGAACGTTGATCTGGCTGCCACGATTGCCGCTGAATTCCCCCAGATGCCGCGTTATCCACAGGCCAATGGTCAGGTCAAACTGGCGGCGGGCTGGTTGATCGATCAATGTGCGTTAAAAGGTTATTGCCTTGGCGGCGCGGCGGTACACCGCCAGCAGGCACTGGTACTGATCAATCAGGAAAATGCCACAGGGCAGGATATTGTTGCTCTGGCGCATCATGTGCGTCAGCGTGTTGGTGAAAAATTTAATGTCTGGCTCGAACCTGAAGTGCGCTTTATTGCGGCGGCAGGTGAACAGGATGCTGTTGAGGTAATCGCATGAAAGACAATACCGTTCCTCTGGCTGTCGTCGGCATTCTGGCGGATGGTGAATTTCACTCCGGCGAACAGCTGGGTGAAGCTCTGGGCATGAGCCGCGCGGCGATCAATAAACATGTTCAGACGTTAAAAGACTGGGGGCTGGATGTGTTCACGGTTACCGGCAAAGGGTACAGCCTCGCAGCTCCCCTTCATTTGCTGAAAGAAGAGACAATTACTCAGCAACTTGACCATGACCGTATTGCCGTCGTACCTGTGATTGATTCTACGAATCAGTACTTACTGGACCGTATGGATTCCCTGCAGTCAGGAGATGCCTGTGTAGCGGAATATCAGCAGGCGGGGCGTGGTCGCCGTGGCCGTCAGTGGTTCTCTCCGTTTGGTTCTAATCTCTATTTATCAATGTACTGGCGTCTCGAACAGGGTCCTGCCGCAGCAATGGGACTGAGTTTGATGATCGGCATTATGATGGCAGAAGTCTTGCGTGAATTAGGTGCACATGATGTCAAAGTCAAATGGCCGAACGATCTCTATCTGAACGATCGTAAACTGGCAGGGATTCTGGTCGAACTGACGGGAAAAACTGGCGATGCCGCGCAGATTGTTTTTGGTGCGGGCATTAACCTTTCGATGAATTCACCGGATACCAGTGTCGTGAACCAGGGCTGGATTAATCTGCAGGAAGCTGGAATACATGTAGATCGTAATGCGCTTACCGCGATGCTGGTGAACAAGTGGCGTCACAGCCTGCTGGAGTTTGAACGAGATGGGCTGGCGCCGTTTATTCCTCGCTGGTCAGTGCTGGATAACTTCATTGATCGCCCGGTGAAATTACTGATGGGAGACCGCGAGGTATTCGGTATCGCGCGTGGAATCGATCAGCAGGGTGGATTGCTGCTGGAACAGGATGGTGTGATCAAAGCCTGGGTTGGGGGTGAAATCTCGCTGCGGCCACAGTCATAACTATTTCCGGGCTGGAGACGCATTGTCTCCAGCCCGTGGCAGGATTTATTGTGCGACATACCAGCGCAGTGAGTTCGCAATAAGTGTTGGCGTCACCAGTATGCGTTGTTGTTCAACCAGCTTCAGCAACAGGCTGCGGGTTTGGTAAATTCCCAGTTCACAATCTTCTGCCAGCATCCTTGTACTAATCCATTCATTAAATCCCGGCGGTGGCTGCTTCTCGCAGCGACGATGCAGGGCGCAATACAGCGCTTCCAGCAGCATGTCGCGCTTTTTCATACTTCTGCTGCCTCTGGCTGCCCTGTTTGGGAGTTCTTCCTGCATCTGCCTGCTGATTGTATTCTCCGCATGTAATAAAGGGAAGGTGCGATTAATTCGATGGGAACCATTTTTTCGTCCTGTCATCGTATGGTAAATGAACAAAGAACCGCCCAAAACACTGAAAACGATAGATGAACGGCAATCATTGTAGTCATTAACAGAACTTTGAATGATTAAATCGCACCTTCCTTAGAGGGAGCGCCGTCTGTCTGACTCGTGAAAAGGTGGCACTTTTCGGCATAAAACCTGAATTAACGGCGAAATTAACCTGGTGGCATCAGGGCGAATGCCTGGAACTCTCCAGTATTCCGGGCATGACGGTGCAGGGCGATCTGTCGCATGCAACGCTGATCATCACGCTTCCCGAAAGCTGGCTGGAATATCGTGCCCCTGGCTGGGACCCACCGTCACGCTGGGATGATGGCATCAGTGGTGTGCTGCTGGACTACAGTCTGAATATGCAGGCGCTCGAACAGCAGCGGAAGGGGTGGGGCTATAACATGAGCGGCAATGGCGTAGCAGGTATGAACCTTGATACCTGGCGTTTACGCGCCGAGTGGCAGGGAAACATTGCCGATGACGCTGTGCAGCATGATGTGCATCAGAAAACGCTCGACTGGAGCCGTTATTATGCCTGGCGTGCGATCCCGTCTCTGCGCGCCCGGATGAGCGCAGGCGAGGATTATCTTAACTCTGCGGTTTTTGACAGTTTTCGCTTTGCGGGAGCAAGCCTGCGGTCAGATGACAATATGCTGCCCCCCGGGCTGCGAGGCTATGCCCCTGAAGTAACGGGTGTGGCGCGAACCAATGCGAAAGTGACTGTCAGCCAGCAGGGGCGTGTGCTGTATGAAACTCAGGTGCCGGCAGGGCCGTTTCGTATTCAGGAACTCAGTGATGCACTTGCTGGCCAGCTTGATGTGCGTATCGAAGAACAGGATGGCACGGTACAGCATTTTCAGCTGGATACTGCCACGATCCCTTATCTGACCCGCCCCGGCGCGGTGCGTTATATGTTTGCCGCAGGTAAACCCGCCCTCGACTCACACCAGCTGGCAGGCCCGGCCTTTGCTGCCGGAGAATTTTCATGGGGAATCACGAATAGCTGGTCTGTATATGGTGGCGGGTTATTTGGGGACGATTACCAGGCGTTTTCCGCTGGCATTGGGCGTGATCTGGCGGTTTTTGGTGCGGTTGCGCTGGACAGCACGCTGTCACGGGCTGTGGTGACACAGGATGATGCGTTAAACGGTGATGCCTGGCGGCTGAGCTATGCCAAACGCTTTATGGAAACAAACAGTCAGTTCACGTTTGCGGGTTATCGTTTTTCCGGGCGTCACTTTATGACGATGCCGGACTATCTTACTACGGTTGCTAATGGCGTGGCGGAGAGCCGCAACAGACAACTTTATACCATCAGTTTTTACCAGCGTCTGGCGGCATGGCGTCTTGGTGTCTGGCTTAATTACAGCTATCAGACATGGTGGGATCACTCCTCGCGCGAACGTTATGATGTGACTTTTTCCCGCGACCTTAACCTGGGGCGCTGGAAAAATATCAGCACCTCACTGGCGCTGTTTCGTAACCAGTACCGCGACAGCCATGACAAGGGGGGCTGGCTTTCCATCGCCGTTCCCTGGGGAACGCAGTCAACACTGGGCTACAGCCTGGCGTCAAATAATCAGCAAACGGAACAGAGTCTGAGTTACTACGCGCGCCACGATCAGCAAAGCAGTTATCAGCTGAGCGCAGGTTCATCGCGTCAGGGAGGGATGTTTAGCGGTTTCTATACTCATGAGAGCGATAGTGCGCAGTGGAGCGCCAATGCCCGCTATCAGGATGGCAGTTATCGTGCCGCAGGCCTTTCCGCGCAGGGTGGAGCCACACTGACCCCGCACGGTGGCGCTTTGCATCGCGTTACTCTTCCCGGTGGCACCCGTTTGTTAATCGATACCGATGGTGTGGCAAATGTGCCGGTACAGGGATATGGCAGCCCGGTGGCAACCAACGCTTTTGGTAAGGCAGTGATTAGCGAAGTGAGTAGTTACTACCGAAATAGCGCACGTATTGATGTGGAGAATCTCTCCGATGAGGCGGAAGCGACCCGTTCTGTGGTGCAGGCCACACTCACAGAGGGCGCGATTGGCTACCGTCAGTTCCATGTTATTGCCGGTTTAAAGGCGATGGCGACCATCCGCCTGACGGATGGCCGTTATCCTCCTTTTGGCGCTTTGGTGCGTAATCAGAAACGACAACAGATCGGAATGGTCAGCGAAGAGGGACGTGTCTGGCTGAGTGGCATCCGTGCAGGTGAAGAAATGTTCGTGGAATGTGGGGAAGGGATGCGCTGTTCTGTGGCGCTGCCAGCTGCGTTACCACAACCGCTATTGGGGAATTTACTGCTGCCTTGTCGTAGCTGAATACAGGATGAATAAACGCATATGAAACATAAGGATTGTGTTTGTGCACTGCTGCTGTTGTCGGTGTTATCAGACGCCCGGGCTGCGATAGCACTGGATCGCACCCGCGTGATCTACAACGCGGGCGAAAAGGCAGTCACGTTGAGCATCAGCAATGAAAACCGTCAGCTACCCTATCTTGCCCAGGCATGGCTGGCGGATGAGCAGGGGGAAAAGGTGACTTCCCCCTTGATTGTACTGCCACCGCTACAGCGTGTTGATCCCGGGGAGAAAAGCCAGATTAAGATCCAGCAGCTGGCAGCTGTGTCGGTACTACCACAGGATCGCGAGACGCTGTTTTACTTCAACCTGCGTGAGATCCCTCCACGCAGTGATCAAGCCAATACGCTGCAGATTGCCCTGCAAACCAGTATCAAGCTGTTCTGGCGTCCACAGGCGATTGTGGTGGCGGATGCCGCAGCAGCGCCCTGGCAGCTGCGGCTGGAACTGCTGCAGTCTGGCACTCATTACCAGGTCCGCAATCCCACCCCTTACTACGTCACTCTGGTGGACGCGCAGCCTGGGCAGGGAAAGCCCACGGTAGCTGATTTCGAGCCAGTAATGATTGCACCCTATAGCGAAGCTCCGCTGGGGGTTACGGTGTCTGCCCTGGGAAGTGAGCCAGTGCTCACTTATGTCAATGATTATGGCGGGCGGCCTGTCCTTCATTTTCACTGTACCACTGGCACCTGCCGGGTGAGTGAAAAAACGCAATAGTTTTGGGGGGATGCATATGGAACAGTACATAGCCATGATGGTCATGACGGTGGCGTTGCTTGTGGTAGCCCGTCCGGCAGAAGCGGCGGCACAACAGCTGATTACTCTCAATGTCACTCTGGTGGCACCGGCGTGTGAAATCAATGAGGGACGGCCGATTCAGGTCGATTTCGGCGATAACCTGCAGGCGCCACGCATTGATGGGCAGAACTATATGCAGCGAATCCGTTATCAGCTCAGCTGCCCTGATAGCAGAACGGCAGGGTTAACGCTGACACTCAGCGGTGAGCCGGCTGTATTCGACAGCACCGTGCTTACCAGTAGTATGGCGGATATTGGGATCAGGGTACTGCACAACGGTATGCCAATGGCGCTGAACCAGCCCGTGTCGCTGGATATGCATCAGCTGCCGCAGTTGCATGCCGTGCCCGTGAAACGGGATGGTGCGACCTTAGCCAAAGGGCGTTTCTCCGCCACCGCGACACTGCGCGCGGGATATTTTTAAGCAGGGACAATGGATGATGGAGGCCAGGGAATGCATGGCGAAAGGATAACGCGCGCGTTAATGCTGATAACACTTTTGATACTGTGCCCTGTTAGTCTGGTCAATGCCGGGGCGTATGTGTTTCCGGTGTTATTTAACTCCGCCTGCCTGCAGATGACGCAGCAACTGCTGAGCTGGCAGGAAAATGAGACGGATCTCAATCCCTGCTACCAGTGGCCGAGCTGCTATGCGGGCTTTGATGTGAAGTACCAGCAGCATCTTCCCACCATGTATTCGTCATGTGATCTGGGTGGCCACTGTATCCGTATTGAGCAATACCGGACGCGCAAAGCGGTGATGGAGGCCTGGCGCAGAGAGAAGGGGCTGCCCTACAGCGGCCGGTTTACGGTGCATGATACTTCCGCGACCTGCGTTGGTCTGTTTTATATTGAACGGCCGGCTCCTCCCGCTGGCAGTGCCCATCACGCCATACAATTTCCAGGTTCCGTGTGCAGTGAACTGCCGCCAGCAAATCAGACTTGCCATGTGATTCTGTCACCGGAGATTGATTTTGGCATTCTGAACAGCCAGCAGATCAATGGTGTCAGCAGAGAGGTCAGTGGGGCACTCTACTGCACCCGGGAGGGATCGGTGAAGCTGCAAGGGCAGTCGTTGCTGGGAGAGCGTCACATCTGGTTTGATGGCGCACGGCGCAATTTTTACAGCACTCTGCGGATTAATCATCAGGATGCCGCTGAAGGTGTCAGTTTTCATCTGCTGAGCAACCAGCCACAAAGCTTTACGCTCAGCGCAACGCTACAGGCTGCGGTGACACCCGAGGCCGGCAGCTACACCGGCAACGGTATTGTGTTTATTACTTATCCCTGAAGATATCCTATTTACGTAATCTGACTGACTCCACCGCATGATCGGCGCTTTTGGTCATAATCAGGCTCGCACGCTCACGCGTTGGCAGAATATTTTCTTTCAGATTTAGCCAGTTAATCTCTTTCCACAGCTGTGTGGCGATGGCTACCGCGTCCTGCTCCGGCAACTGCGCGTAGTGGTGGAAATAGGAGTCAGGATTGGTAAAGGCGCCCTGGCGGAATTTAAGGAAGCGGTTGATATACCAGCGTTCCAGTAAATCTTCAGGTGCGTCAACGTAAATAGAAAAATCAACAAAATCAGAGACAAAAACATGATGTGGATCGTGCGGGTAATCCATGCCGCTCTGCAGCACATTCAGACCTTCGAGGATCAGAATATCCGGCTGCTGCACCACTTTATCGCCATCGGGGATTACGTCATAAATCAGGTGTGAATAGACCGGGGCGGTGACCTGCGACGCGCCTGATTTCAGGTCAGAAACAAACTTGACCAGCCGGTGCATATCATAGGATTGCGGGAAGCCTTTCTTCTTCATCAGGCCGCGCTGCTTCAGTACATCATTGGGATGCAGGAAACCATCGGTGGTGATCAGCTCAACACGACGATGTTCCGGCCAGCGGCTGAGCAGTGCCTGCAATACGCGTGCGGTCGTGCTTTTACCGACCGCCACACTACCGGCAATGCTGATGATATAAGGTACTTTCTGGCCATTAGTGCCAAGAAACTGTTCCAGAACGGCCTGGCGGCGCACGTTGGAGCTGATGTAAAAATTCAGCAGACGTGACAACGGCAGATAGATCTCCGCCACTTCTTCCAGCGAGAGATCCTCATTAATACCTTTCAGCTGCGCAATTTCTTCTTCCGTGAGAGTCATTGGCACGGAATCACGCAATGCCGCCCATTGGTTTCTGTCGAACTGTAAATAGGGCGTGGTGACCAGCGAGTTTTTTTTGCTCATATGCCTGCTTCTGCCAGCAAATATCTACCTGCGCGCTCCCTGCAGGAGGCAGCGTATCGCTGTCATCACCTTAACTGGCGCGCTTCATCCGGTAAATTTCAGAAAACAATGCGCAGGAGGTTAACACCAGTATGGCGAGAAAAAGAAGGAAAAAGATAAATGCGCGGACGCAATCGCCACCTCGCCCGCACTTTTTAAATTTAATTAACTGGCAAGTGGACGGGCGATCTGATTTACCGCAAACAGTTGTTTGTAGTAGATGACCGATGGATGGAAATAGCCATCGGGTGAGCTGGCGAAGTCCGGGATTTCACCCAGCCGCCGGTAGCCTTGCGCGCACCAGAAGGTTTCCGATACCGAACCCGACTGGGTGGTGAGGAATAGCAAACCCCGCTGGTGTTCGAGGGCACTGTGCTCAAGTGCCTGCATCAGTTTTTGCGCCACACCCTGGCGCTGCGCGCGCGAGTGTACCAATAACTTTTGAATCTCGGCGCGGTTTTTCCCGTCGGGTTTCTGGCAAAGCTCCAGCTGCACGCAACCCGCCAGACCTTGCGCATCACGCGCCATCCACAATGATCGTTCACCTTTGGCAATATCTGAACGTAGGCTATGGAAATAGCTTTCCGCCTCTTCGCGCGATAAACGTTGCTGATAGCCGACAGGCGCGTTACTGGCGACGGCATCGATCAGCAGTGCAGCCAGTTCGTGGCGCCAGACGGGTAAGGTGGTGGCATTGAGTAAGATAATTTTCATGCGCTTTCCTCCTTTGTTGGCCTGATAAATCAGATGCAAGAAGCGATCCATCGGCTAACGCATTGTCATCCCTCGCGGTGAGCTTCATGCGGCGGTGATAATTGCACTATGTGCGCGCACTGTGACGACTGATGGTGCAATGGATGGCAGTTGAATGAATATTGCGCGTTCATGACACAGCAAAAGAAAATAGTCTGCTGCGTGCAGATGATCTGCTGAACAGAAAAACGCCTGTCAGCGCCGCTGGCTGAGCGATTTTTCTCCATTAAAGCGTGATTTTGCGAAGTTTTGCACAAATAATAAGCGATAGCGCATTTATCGCGATTTTTTTGTTGCATAGCGCGGCCGCACTTCCTAGAATGCGCGTCACTTGATGCCGGCTTAGCTCAGTTGGTAGAGCAACTGACTTGTAATCAGTAGGTCACCAGTTCGATTCCGGTAGCCGGCACCATCAAGTACCCAGGTGGGGTTCCCGAGCGGCCAAAGGGAGCAGACTGTAAATCTGCCGTCACAGACTTCGAAGGTTCGAATCCTTCCCCCACCACCATATTCAGACTGAGCTCAAGCGCAGTCATGAGTTAGCTGGTAAAGCAAGCTGGCTCTGAATAATAGGAATCCTGCTCTTATTATTCGCAAGCTACAGACAGAACAGGTAGCCGAGTTCCAGGTTGCGGGCATCGTATAATGGCTATTACCTCAGCCTTCCAAGCTGATGATGCGGGTTCGATTCCCGCTGCCCGCTCCAAGATGTGCTGATATGGCTCAGTTGGTAGAGCGCACCCTTGGTAAGGGTGAGGTCCCCAGTTCGACTCTGGGTATCAGCACCACTTCTTTATCTCCCTCCCTGCTTCTTCATCTGTAACGCAAAAAATTCAACAGTTCAGGCTACGCCTGGTTGATGTGGTGATATCACCGATTTAACCGTGTCTTAGAGGGACAATCGATGTCTAAAGAAAAATTTGAACGTTCAAAACCGCACGTCAACGTCGGTACTATCGGCCACGTTGACCATGGTAAAACTACCCTGACTGCAGCTATCACCACCGTTCTGGCGAAAACCTACGGCGGTTCTGCTCGCGCGTTTGATCAGATCGATAACGCGCCAGAAGAAAAAGCGCGTGGTATCACCATCAACACGTCTCACGTTGAGTACGACACCCCGTCTCGTCACTATGCACACGTTGACTGCCCGGGCCACGCCGACTACGTGAAAAACATGATCACCGGTGCTGCTCAGATGGACGGCGCTATCCTGGTTGTTGCTGCGACTGACGGCCCAATGCCGCAGACCCGTGAGCACATCCTGCTGGGTCGTCAGGTTGGCGTTCCTTACATCATCGTGTTCCTGAACAAATGTGACATGGTTGATGACGAAGAGCTGCTGGAACTGGTTGAGATGGAAGTCCGTGACCTGCTGTCTCAGTACGACTTCCCAGGCGACGACACCCCAATCGTTCGTGGTTCTGCGCTGAAAGCGCTGGAAGGCGAAGCTGAGTGGGAAGCGAAAATCATCGAGCTGGCTGGCCACCTGGATTCTTACATCCCTGAGCCAGTGCGTGCTATCGACCTGCCATTCCTGCTGCCAATCGAAGACGTATTCTCCATCTCCGGTCGTGGTACCGTTGTTACCGGTCGTGTAGAGCGCGGTATCGTTAAAGTGGGTGAAGAAGTTGAAATCGTTGGTATCAAAGCTACTGCGAAATCTACCTGTACTGGCGTTGAAATGTTCCGCAAACTGCTGGACGAAGGCCGTGCTGGTGAGAACGTAGGTGTTCTGCTGCGTGGTATCAAACGTGAAGAGATCGAACGTGGTCAGGTTCTGGCTAAGCCAGGCACCATCAAACCACACACTCAGTTCGAATCTGAAGTGTACATCCTGTCTAAAGACGAAGGCGGCCGTCATACTCCGTTCTTCAAAGGCTACCGTCCACAGTTCTACTTCCGTACTACTGACGTGACAGGTACCATCGAACTGCCAGAAGGCGTTGAGATGGTAATGCCAGGCGACAACATCAAAATGGTTGTTACCCTGATCCACCCAATTGCGATGGATGACGGTCTGCGTTTCGCAATCCGTGAAGGTGGCCGTACTGTTGGCGCCGGTGTTGTTGCTAAAGTTATCGCATAATCGCGGATAACATTTGACGCAACGCACAAGAAGAGGGCATCATTTGATGCCCTTTTTATACGCTGTAACATAGAACCTGACTCATCAGTGATTTTTCCGCCATAATCATTGCTGAGGCAGGCTCTGTAGCATGGCGTGAGATGCCGGGTGACGCCTCAAAGCCTTATTCGGTTTGGTTGCCTCGCGCTGCGAGGCAAAATAGTTTCTGATTTATTGTGGCAGGTTGGTTTATGAGTACTAATACCGAAGCTCAAGGGAGCGGTCGCGGCCTGGAAGCGATAAAGTGGTTAGTCGTTGCTATTTTACTGATCGTGGCAATCGTGGGTAACTACTACTATCGCGAGATCTCATTGCCGTTGCGTGCACTGGCCGTTGTTGTCCTGATTGCCGCTGCGGGTGGCATCGCGCTGCTGACGACGAAAGGTAAAGCGACGGTGGCTTTTGCTCGTGAAGCAAGAACTGAAGTCCGTAAAGTTATTTGGCCTACCCGTCAGGAAACACTGCATACCACCTTAATCGTTGCCGCGGTTACCGCCGTGATGTCACTGATTTTGTGGGGGCTGGATGGCATTCTGGTCCGTCTGGTATCGTTTATCACTGGCCTGAGGTTCTGAGATGTCTGAAGCTCCAAAAAAACGCTGGTACGTGGTACAGGCGTTTTCCGGTTTTGAAGGCCGCGTAGCCCAGTCGCTGCGTGAGCATATCAAATTACATAACATGGAAGAGTTGTTTGGCGACGTTATGGTGCCTACCGAAGAAGTGGTAGAAATCCGTGGCGGCCAGCGTCGCAAAAGCGAGCGTAAATTCTTCCCTGGCTACGTGCTGGTACAGATGGTGATGAATGACGCCAGCTGGCACCTGGTGCGCAGCGTGCCACGCGTGATGGGTTTCATCGGTGGAACCTCTGACCGTCCGGCGCCGATCAGCGACAAAGAAGTTGATGCGATCATGAACCGCCTGCAGCAGGTGGGTGATAAGCCGCGTCCGAAGACGCTGTTCGAACCAGGCGAAATGGTTCGCGTCAACGATGGCCCGTTTGCCGACTTCAACGGTGTGGTCGAAGAAGTGGACTACGAAAAAAGCCGCCTGAAAGTATCGGTTTCCATCTTTGGCCGTGCAACGCCAGTGGAACTCGACTTCGGTCAGGTGGAAAAAGGCTAATATCGGCTGCGCTAACATGTTTACGCAGTAACCGATTATTGGTTGCGGAAGGCGCGAAATTGACATACAATTTCGCGCCTTTTGTTTTTGCATGCTGTCTCAGCATGTGAAATTAAGATTGTTGCGTGCCTTCGGCAGCAGCAAACACACACACGGGAAGCTTCAGTCGAAGCGTTATACCCAACAGAGGAATTATCATGGCTAAGAAAGTACAAGCCTACGTCAAACTGCAGGTTGCTGCAGGTATGGCTAACCCAAGTCCACCAGTTGGTCCAGCTCTGGGTCAGCAGGGTGTTAACATCATGGAATTCTGTAAAGCGTTTAACGCCAAAACAGAGAGCCTGGAAAAAGGTCTGCCGACCCCAGTTGTTATCACCGTTTACTCTGACCGTTCTTTCACCTTCGTTACCAAAACGCCTCCAGCAGCAGTTCTGTTGAAAAAAGCGGCGGGTATCAAGTCTGGTTCCGGCAAGCCGAACAAAGACAAAGTAGGTAAAGTGACCGCTGCTCAGGTGCGTGAAATCGCAACCACTAAAGCTGCAGACATGACTGGTGCTGACGTTGAAGCGATGGCTCGCTCAATCGAAGGTACTGCTCGTTCCATGGGCCTGGTAGTAGAGGACTAAGAAATGGCTAAGCTGACCAAGCGCATGAGCGTGATCCGTGACAAAGTTGATGCAACCAAGCAGTACGACATCAACGAAGCTGTTGCTCTGCTGAAAGAACTGGCTACCGCTAAGTTCGTTGAAAGCGTTGACGTAGCAGTTAACCTGGGCATCGATGCTCGTAAATCTGACCAGAACGTGCGTGGTGCAACTGTACTGCCACACGGTACTGGCCGTTCCGTTCGCGTAGCCGTATTTACCCAGGGCGCAAACGCTGAAGCTGCTAAAGCAGCTGGCGCAGAGCTGGTAGGTATGGAAGATCTGGCTGATCAGATCAAAAAAGGCGAAATGAACTTCGACGTTGTTATCGCATCTCCAGATGCAATGCGCGTTGTTGGCCAGCTGGGTCAGGTTCTGGGCCCACGTGGTCTGATGCCAAACCCGAAAGTTGGTACTGTAACCCCTAACGTTGCTGAAGCGGTTAAAAACGCGAAAGCGGGTCAGGTTCGTTACCGTAACGACAAAAACGGCATCATCCACACCACTATCGGTAAGGTTGATTTCGACGCAGATAAGCTGAAAGAAAACCTGGAAGCTCTGCTGGTTGCGCTGAAAAAAGCAAAACCATCTCAGGCAAAAGGCGTGTACATCAAGAAAGTTAGCCTGTCCACCACCATGGGCGCTGGCGTAGCTGTTGATCAGGCTGGTCTGAACGCAGCAGCGAACTAATTCGCTGCTTTACGCGGGCGTAAGTTTCGTCTAGAATCTTACGCCCGTTGTTCTGTTAATAAACAGAACCCGTTAATCCGTCACTCGTGACGATTAACCCGTATTTTCGGTTGGGAGCCTGGCCTTATCCAGGCCTCCGTCCAAGACCGCAGGTGTTTCGCAAGAAACTTAATTTTCCTGCGTAGACGGTGACAGAACCTGAAGAAATATTTCTTATCTGGATTCTGCTCACCGTGTTATAGCGCTTACCTTCGGCAACGCGGGTAAGTGAAGTGAGTTTCGGGGAAATCCATCCCCGATCAAAAATCCAGGAGCAAAAGCTAATGGCATTAAATCTTCAAGACAAACAAGCGATTGTTGCTGAAGTCAGCGAAGTAGCCAAAGGCGCGCTGTCTGCGGTTGTTGCGGATTCCCGTGGCGTTACCGTAGATAAAATGACCGAACTGCGTAAAGCAGGTCGTGAAGCTGGCGTTTACATGCGTGTTGTTCGTAACACCCTGCTGCGCCGCGTCGTTGAAGGTACTCAGTTCGAGTGCCTGAAAGACACGTTTGTTGGTCCAACCCTGATTGCATACTCTATGGAACACCCGGGCGCTGCTGCTCGTCTGTTCAAAGAGTTCGCGAAAGCGAATGCAAAATTTGAGGTTAAAGCTGCGGCCTTTGAAGGTGAGTTGATCACGGCGTCCAATATCGACCGCCTGGCAACTCTGCCTACTTACGATGAAGCAATCGCACGCCTGATGGCAACCATGAAAGAAGCCGCTGCCGGCAAACTGGTTCGCACTCTGGCTGCTGTACGCGATGCAAAAGAAGCTGCTTAATCGCACTTTCTTTTCTTGCGCACTTGCTTACGTATAAACTTTTTCTGATTCTTAGGAACAATTATTATGTCAATCACTAAAGACCAAATCATTGAAGCGGTTGCAGCTCTGTCTGTAATGGAAGTTGTTGAGCTGATCGCTGCAATGGAAGAAAAATTCGGTGTTTCTGCTGCTGCTGCTGTAGCTGTTGCTGCTGGCCCAGCTGAAGCTGCTGAAGAGAAAACTGAATTCGACGTTATCCTGAAAGCTGCTGGCGCGAACAAAGTTGCAGTAATCAAAGCTGTTCGTGGCGCAACTGGCCTGGGTCTGAAAGAAGCAAAAGACCTGGTTGAAGCTGCTCCAGCTGCAATCAAAGAAGGCATCAGCAAAGATGACGCAGCCGCTCTGGAAGCTGCTCTGAAAGAAGCTGGCGCTGAAGTTGAAATCAAATAATTCAACCTTTCAGGTTGCAGCCTGATTTATCAGGCTGGTGGCTGGTGACTTTTTGGTCACCAGCCTTTTTGCGCTAAAGAGCTTTAATGGGGTTTCACACTATTTAAGCCATTGAAGTTCTTCAATATCTTTTTCTATCGACGCCTTAATATACTGCTTTCCTGTGCGGACTCCCTGTCCTCGCAAGAGCAATGAAATGATTTAAGAGTGATAGAAAGACGTATTGCGGCAGGTGATCCCCTCACTTTGCCGGAAAGAAAAATAGTGTTGCATGAACTGTCCTCCAGGACGGACAGAGTGGGTCACTGATCAGCGAGCTGAGGAACCCTATGGTTTACTCCTATACCGAGAAAAAACGTATTCGTAAGGATTTTGGTAAACGTCCACAAGTTCTGGATGTTCCATATCTCCTTTCTATCCAGCTTGACTCGTTCCAGAAGTTTATCGAGCAAGATCCGGAAGGTCAGTACGGGCTGGAAGCAGCATTCCGTTCTGTTTTCCCAATTCAGAGCTACAGCGGTAATTCCGAGCTGCAATATGTGAGCTACCGTTTAGGCGAACCAGTCTTTGATGTTACCGAATGTCAGATTCGTGGCGTGACGTATTCTGCTCCGCTGCGTGTAAAACTGCGTCTGGTGATCTACGAGCGCGAAGCGCCGGAAGGCACCGTTAAGGACATCAAAGAGCAAGAAGTTTACATGGGCGAAATTCCGCTCATGACCGATAACGGTACTTTCGTTATCAACGGTACAGAAAGGGTTATCGTTTCTCAGCTGCATCGTAGTCCTGGCGTTTTCTTTGACAGCGATAAGGGTAAAACCCACTCATCGGGTAAAGTGCTGTATAACGCACGTATCATCCCTTACCGTGGTTCATGGCTGGATTTCGAATTCGATCCGAAAGACAACCTGTTCGTTCGTATTGACCGTCGCCGTAAACTGCCTGCGACCATCATTCTGCGCGCACTGAACTACACCACAGAGCAGATCCTTGACCTGTTCTTCGAAAAAGTGGTGTACGAAATCCGTGACAACAAGCTGCAGATGGAACTGGTTCCTGAGCGTCTGCGTGGCGAAACCGCGTCCTTCGACATTGAAGCCAACGGCACCGTATATGTGGAAAAAGGCCGTCGCATCACTGCGCGCCATATCCGTCAGCTGGAAAAAGATGGCATCGAGCACATCGAAGTCCCGGTTGAATACATCGCTGGCAAAGTGGTCTCTAAAGATTACATCGACGAGAACACCGGTGAGCTGATTGTTGCTGCCAACATGGAGCTGTCGCTGGATCTGCTGGCGAAACTGAGCCAGTCTGGTCACAAGCGTATCGAAACGCTGTTCACCAACGACCTGGATCACGGTCCATACATGTCAGAAACACTGCGTGTTGACCCAACTAACGACCGTCTGAGTTCGCTGGTTGAGATCTACCGCATGATGCGTCCTGGTGAGCCACCAACGCGTGAAGCAGCGGAAAACCTGTTCGAGAACCTGTTCTTCTCTGAAGACCGCTACGATCTGTCTGCGGTTGGTCGTATGAAGTTCAACCGTTCTCTGCTGCGTGACGAGATCGAAGGTTCCGGTATCCTGAGCAAAGACGACATCATCGAAGTGATGAAGAAGCTCATCGATATCCGTAACGGTAAAGGCGAAGTGGATGATATCGACCACCTCGGCAACCGTCGTATCCGTTCCGTGGGCGAAATGGCGGAAAACCAGTTCCGTGTAGGTCTGGTGCGTGTTGAACGTGCGGTGAAAGAGCGTCTGTCTCTGGGCGATCTCGACACCCTGATGCCACAGGATATGATCAACGCCAAGCCGATCTCTGCTGCGGTGAAAGAGTTCTTCGGTTCCAGCCAGCTGTCACAGTTTATGGACCAGAACAACCCACTGTCTGAGATTACGCATAAACGTCGTATCTCTGCACTGGGCCCAGGCGGTCTGACCCGTGAACGCGCAGGCTTCGAAGTACGTGACGTACACCCAACCCACTACGGTCGTGTATGTCCAATCGAGACCCCTGAAGGTCCAAACATCGGTCTGATCAACTCCCTGTCTGTGTACGCACAGACCAACGAGTACGGTTTCCTGGAAACCCCGTATCGTCGCGTACGTGACGGTGTGGTGACCGACGAAATTCATTACCTCTCTGCAATTGAAGAGGGTAACTACGTTATCGCTCAGGCGAACACCAATCTCGACGATGATGGTCATTTTGTTGATGACCTGGTGACTTGCCGTAGCAAAGGCGAATCGAGCCTGTTCAGCCGCGACCAGGTTGACTACATGGACGTTTCCACCCAGCAGGTGGTTTCTGTCGGTGCGTCCCTGATCCCGTTCCTGGAGCACGATGACGCCAACCGCGCATTGATGGGTGCAAACATGCAACGTCAGGCGGTTCCTACTCTGCGCGCTGATAAGCCGCTGGTCGGTACCGGTATGGAACGCGCGGTAGCGGTTGACTCCGGTGTAACTGCTGTTGCGAAACGTGGCGGTACTGTTCAGTACGTTGATGCATCTCGTATCGTTATCAAAGTTAACGAAGATGAAATGTATCCGGGTGAAGCAGGCATCGACATCTACAACCTGACCAAGTACACCCGTTCTAACCAGAACACCTGTATCAACCAGATGCCGTGTGTCTCTCTGGGCGAGCCAATTGAACGTGGCGATGTGCTGGCTGACGGCCCGTCCACCGACCTCGGTGAACTGGCGCTGGGTCAGAACATGCGCGTGGCGTTCATGCCATGGAACGGTTACAACTTCGAAGACTCCATTCTGGTCTCCGAGCGCGTAGTACAGGAAGATCGCTTCACTACCATCCACATTCAGGAACTGGCGTGTGTGTCTCGTGACACCAAGCTGGGGCCAGAAGAGATCACTGCTGACATCCCGAACGTGGGTGAAGCTGCGCTCTCCAAACTGGATGAGTCCGGTATCGTGTATATCGGTGCAGAAGTGACCGGCGGTGACATTCTGGTTGGTAAGGTAACGCCGAAAGGTGAAACCCAGCTGACGCCAGAAGAGAAACTGCTGCGTGCGATCTTCGGTGAGAAAGCGTCTGACGTGAAAGACTCTTCTCTGCGCGTACCAAACGGTGTTTCCGGTACGGTTATCGACGTGCAGGTCTTTACCCGCGATGGCGTGGAAAAAGACAAGCGCGCGCTGGAAATCGAAGAGATGCAGCTGAAGCAGGCGAAGAAAGACCTGACTGAAGAACTGCAGATCCTCGAAGCTGGTCTGTTTGCCCGTATTCACTATGTGCTGGTTTCCGGCGGTGTGGAAGCAGAAAAACTGGACAAGCTGCCGCGCGAGCGCTGGCTGGAACTCGGCCTGACCGACGAAGAGAAACAGAATCAGCTGGAACAGCTGGCTGAACAGTACGACGAACTGAAGCACGAGTTTGAGAAGAAACTCGAAGCGAAACGCCGCAAAATCACCCAGGGTGATGATCTGGCGCCAGGCGTACTGAAAATCGTTAAGGTTTATCTGGCCGTTAAACGTCAGATCCAGCCTGGTGACAAGATGGCGGGTCGCCACGGGAACAAAGGTGTTATCTCCAAGATCAACCCGATCGAAGATATGCCATACGATGAGAACGGTACGCCGGTCGATATCGTACTGAACCCGCTGGGCGTACCATCGCGTATGAACATCGGTCAGATTCTGGAAACCCACCTGGGTATGGCAGCAAAAGGCATCGGTGAGAAAATCAACGCGATGCTGAAGAAGCAGGAAGAAGTTGCCAAACTGCGTGAGTTTATTCAGCGTGCTTACGATCTGGGCACCGACGTGCGTCAGAAAGTAGACCTGAACACCTTCACTGACGATGAAGTGCTGCGTCTGGCAGAGAACCTGAAAAAAGGTATGCCAATCGCCACGCCTGTGTTTGACGGCGCCAAAGAGAGCGAAATCAAAGAACTGCTGCAGCTGGGCGGTTTGCCGACCTCGGGTCAGATTACGCTGTTCGATGGTCGTACTGGCGAGCAGTTCGAACGTCCGGTTACCGTTGGCTACATGTACATGCTGAAACTGAACCACCTGGTTGATGACAAGATGCATGCACGTTCTACCGGCTCTTACAGCCTCGTTACTCAGCAGCCGCTGGGTGGTAAGGCGCAGTTCGGTGGTCAGCGCTTCGGTGAGATGGAAGTGTGGGCGCTGGAAGCATACGGCGCCGCGTATACCCTGCAGGAAATGCTCACCGTTAAGTCTGATGACGTGAACGGCCGTACTAAGATGTATAAGAACATCGTGGACGGCAACCATCAGATGGAACCGGGCATGCCAGAATCGTTCAACGTATTGTTGAAAGAGATTCGCTCGCTGGGTATCAACATCGAGCTGGAAGACGAGTAAGCCTCGAATCTGTAGTTGTACTGGTTACGAGCAGTCCGGGTCACACCGGACTGCCTCGAGAAGTCTCACTCCGACGGGAGCTAATCCGTGAAAGACTTACTAAAGTTTCTGAAAGCGCAAACTAAGACCGAAGAGTTTGATGCGATCAAAATTGCTCTGGCTTCGCCAGACATGATCCGTTCCTGGTCTTTCGGTGAAGTTAAAAAGCCGGAAACCATTAACTACCGTACGTTCAAGCCTGAGCGTGACGGTCTTTTCTGTGCGCGTATTTTCGGGCCGGTCAAAGACTATGAGTGCCTGTGCGGTAAGTACAAGCGCCTGAAACACCGCGGTGTGATCTGTGAGAAGTGTGGCGTTGAAGTTACACAGACCAAAGTTCGCCGTGAGCGTATGGGTCACATTGAGCTGGCTTCGCCAACTGCTCACATCTGGTTCCTGAAATCGCTGCCATCACGCATCGGTTTACTGCTGGACATGCCACTGCGTGATATCGAACGCGTGCTGTACTTTGAATCTTATGTGGTGGTCGAAGGCGGCATGACCAACCTCGAAAAGCGTCAGATCCTGACTGAAGAGCAGTATCTGGATGCGCTGGAAGAGTTTGGTGACGAATTTGACGCAAAGATGGGCGCCGAAGCGATCCAGGCTCTGTTGAAAAACATGGACCTGGAGCAGGAGTGCGAACAGCTGCGCGAAGAGCTGAACGAAACCAACTCTGAAACCAAACGTAAGAAGCTGACCAAGCGTATCAAGCTGCTGGAAGCGTTCGTACAGTCTGGCAACAAGCCAGAGTGGATGATCCTGACCGTGCTGCCGGTACTGCCGCCAGATCTGCGTCCACTGGTTCCACTGGATGGTGGCCGTTTCGCAACGTCCGATCTGAACGATCTGTATCGTCGCGTGATCAACCGTAACAACCGTCTGAAACGCCTGCTGGATCTGGCTGCGCCAGATATCATCGTACGTAACGAAAAACGTATGCTGCAGGAAGCGGTTGATGCGCTGCTGGATAACGGCCGTCGCGGTCGTGCCATTACTGGCTCGAACAAGCGTCCGCTGAAATCTCTGGCTGACATGATCAAAGGTAAGCAGGGTCGTTTCCGTCAGAACCTGCTGGGTAAACGTGTCGACTACTCTGGTCGTTCCGTTATTACCGTAGGTCCATACCTGCGCCTGCATCAGTGCGGTCTGCCGAAGAAAATGGCTCTGGAACTGTTCAAGCCATTCATCTACGGCAAGCTGGAACTGCGTGGCCTTGCGACCACCATTAAAGCCGCCAAGAAAATGGTTGAGCGCGAAGAAGCTGTCGTCTGGGATATCCTGGATGAAGTGATCCGCGAACACCCTGTACTGCTGAACCGTGCGCCAACCCTGCACCGTCTGGGTATTCAGGCGTTCGAACCGGTTCTGATCGAAGGTAAAGCGATCCAGCTGCACCCGCTGGTTTGTGCGGCATATAACGCCGACTTCGATGGTGACCAGATGGCAGTACACGTACCGCTGACGCTGGAAGCCCAGTTGGAAGCGCGTGCGCTGATGATGTCTACCAACAACATCCTGTCCCCAGCGAACGGTGAGCCAATCATTGTTCCTTCTCAGGACGTTGTACTGGGTCTGTACTACATGACCCGTGACTGTGTTAACGCCAAAGGCGAAGGCATGGTGCTGACCGGCCCGAAAGAAGCCGAGCGCATCTACCGTGCTGGCCTGGCTTCACTGCACGCTCGCGTGAAAGTGCGTATTACTGAGCACGAGAAAAACGAGCAGGGCGAGTGGACCTCGAAAACCAGTCTGATCGATACGACCATTGGTCGCGCCATCCTGTGGATGATCGTACCAAAAGGTCTGCCTTTCTCCATCGTCAACCAAGCGCTGGGCAAGAAAGCGATCTCCAAAATGCTGAACACCTGTTACCGCATTCTGGGCCTGAAACCGACCGTTATCTTTGCTGACCAGACCATGTACACCGGTTTTGCTTACGCAGCCCGTTCAGGTGCGTCTGTTGGTATCGACGACATGGTTATCCCGGCTAAGAAAGTGGAAATCATCACGGAAGCGGAAGCAGAAGTGGCTGAGATTCAGGAACAGTTCCAGTCTGGTCTGGTTACTGCTGGCGAACGTTATAACAAGGTTATCGATATCTGGGCTGCGGCAAACGAACGTGTTGCTAAAGCGATGATGGAGAACCTGTCGACTGAAGTCGTGATTAACCGTGACGGTGAAGAAGAGCGTCAGGTCTCCTTCAACAGCATCTTTATGATGGCCGACTCCGGTGCGCGTGGTTCTGCAGCACAGATTCGTCAGCTGGCAGGTATGCGTGGTCTGATGGCGAAACCAGATGGTTCGATCATCGAAACGCCAATCACCGCGAACTTCCGTGAAGGTCTGAACGTACTCCAGTACTTCATCTCGACCCACGGTGCGCGTAAAGGTCTGGCGGATACCGCACTGAAAACCGCGAACTCCGGTTATCTGACCCGTCGTCTGGTTGACGTGGCGCAGGACCTGGTGGTGACTGAAGACGACTGTGGTACTCACGAAGGCATCCTGATGACTCCGGTCATCGAAGGTGGCGACGTGAAAGAACCACTGCGTGAGCGTGTACTCGGCCGTGTAACCGCGGAAGACGTACTGAAGCCAGGTACTGCAGACATTCTGCTGCCACGCAACACCCTGCTGCACGAACAGCAGTGTGACCTGCTGGAAGAGCACTCTGTTGACAGCCTGAAAGTTCGCTCCGTGGTAGGTTGTGAAACCGACTTCGGTGTCTGTGCTCACTGTTACGGACGCGATCTGGCCCGTGGCCACCTGATCAACAAAGGTGAAGCTATCGGTGTTATCGCAGCACAGTCCATCGGTGAGCCGGGTACTCAGCTGACCATGCGTACGTTCCACATCGGTGGTGCGGCATCGCGTGCGGCAGCCGAATCCAGCATTCAGGTGAAGAACAAAGGTACCATCAAGCTGACCAACGCCAAGTCGGTAACCAACTCCGCTGGTAAGCTGGTGATCACCTCGCGTAACGTTGAACTGAAAATGATCGACGAATTTGGCCGTACCAAAGAGAGCTATAAAGTTCCTTACGGTGCGACCATGGCGAAAGGTGATGGTGAGCAGGTTGCTGCGGGCGAAACCGTTGCAAACTGGGATCCACATACCATGCCAGTTATCACCGAAGTGAGCGGTTTCGTTCGTTTCGTGGATATGATCGACGGCCAGACCATTACCCGTCAGACTGACGAATTAACCGGTCTGTCTTCGCTGGTGGTGCTGGACAGTGCAGAACGTACTACCGGTGGTAAAGACCTGCGTCCGGCGCTGAAAATCGTTGATGCCAACGGTGATGACGTGCTGCTGACCGGTTCTGATATGCCAGCGCAGTACTTCCTGCCAGGTAAAGCGATCGTACAGCTGGAAGATGGTGTGCAGATCAGTGCGGGTGATACCCTGTCGCGTGTTCCGCAGGAATCCGGCGGTACCAAGGATATTACCGGTGGTCTGCCACGCGTTGCGGACCTGTTCGAAGCTCGTCGTCCGAAAGAGCCGGCAATCCTGGCTGAGATCAGCGGTATTATCTCCTTCGGTAAAGAGACCAAAGGTAAACGCCGTCTGGTGATCACGCCGATTGATGGCAGCGATCCGTACGAAGAGATGATTCCGAAATGGCGTCAGCTCAACGTGTTCGAAGGTGAGCGCGTAGAACGTGGTGACGTGGTATCCGATGGTCCAGAGTCTCCGCATGACATTCTGCGTCTGCGTGGCGTGCATGCTGTGACCCGTTACATCACTAACGAAGTGCAGGAAGTTTACCGTCTGCAGGGCGTTAAGATTAACGATAAGCACATCGAAGTTATCGTGCGTCAGATGCTGCGTAAAGCAACCATCGAAGCAGCAGGTAGCTCTGAGTTCCTGGATGGTGAGCAGGCTGAATACTCGCGCATTAAGATTGCGAACCGCGAGCTGGAAGCTAACGGCAAGATCGGTGCAACATTTGCCCGTGACCTGCTGGGTATCACCAAGGCATCTCTGGCAACCGAATCGTTTATCTCTGCTGCATCGTTCCAGGAGACCACTCGTGTCCTGACCGAAGCTGCAGTTGCAGGTAAACGTGACGAACTGCGCGGCCTGAAAGAGAACGTCATCGTGGGTCGTCTGATCCCGGCCGGTACCGGCTATGCGTATCATCAGGACCGTATGCGTCGCCGTCAGGCGGGTGAAGTTCCGGCAGCACCTCAGGTGACTGCAGATGAAGCTTCCGCCAGCCTGGCTGAACTGCTGAACGCAGGCCTCGGTGGCAGCGACGACGAGTAATCGTCACGCTGCGCTGGATCTGATAAAAACCGCTCTTCGGAGCGGTTTTTTTATGCCTGCCGATCAATAAAAACAAAAAAGGGCGAAGCTGATCCTTCGCCCAACAAGTCAACAATCAAAAGTCACTGCACATCACAGTCACAACACACACTATTTATAACGTTTCACATCTTCACAGGTTAAGCCGATATCCCGCAGCTGTTCGCTGCTGAGACGCGCCAGAATCCTGCGGGTTTGCTTGCGCTGCCACCATGCCAGCAACAGGCGGTAAGGCAGAGTAAACATCAGACGGAAAGGGGACTCCTGAAAGGGTTTACCCGCGCGATTTTCATTAAATTCCATAGCTAACTCCTTCTTTGCTGTCTGAGTGCTATCTTGCGCGTAACGTGATTTATGATACAGAGGCAGAAATTGACTTTATTCGCCATACAGATTGACGGATACTGCATCTGAATGGTCGGTTTCGTGGCAATCTGTACTGGTTTTTTTATGGTGAGTGAAACGAAAGGGGATACGATGACGCGTTATCAACATCTGGCGACACTGCTGGCGCAGCGCATAGAGCAGGGGCTGTATCAGGGAGGCGAACGACTGCCATCAGTCCGTGCGCTCAGTGCTGAACATGGCGTAAGTATCAGCACCGTCCAGCAGGCCTATCACCTGCTGGAAGAAAAACAGCTGATTACCCCGCAGCCACGTTCCGGTTATTTCGTCACTCCCCGTAAAGCGACGCCGCCTGTTCCTGCATTGACGCGACCGGTACAGCGTCCGGTAGAAATCACGCAATGGGATTCAGTGCTGGAGCTGGTCAATGCCCGCCTTGATGAAAACATTCTGCATTTCGGCAGTGGTGTGCCGGATATCAGCCAGCAGACGCTCAAGCCACTGTGGAAAATCATCAGCCGTATGGCGCAGAAACAGGATCCACGGGTACTGAACTACGACAATATCTACGGCGTTCCTGCCCTGCGTGAGCAGGTGGCGCGGCTGGCGATAGACAGCGGCTGCCAGCTGTCGGAAGAAGATATTGTGATTACCACGGGTTGCCATGAAGCTTTGTCGATTTCGATTCGGGCGGTATGCCAGCCGGGTGAAATCATCGCGGTAGAGTCACCTGCCTTTCATGGCACCATGCAGACACTGCGCGGCTTTGGTATTAAAGCGATTGAAATTCCAACCGATTCCGTTACGGGAATCAGCCTGGAAGCCCTGGAGCTGGCGCTGGATCAGTGGCCGATTAAAGCGGTCGTGGTGGTTCCCAACTGCAATAATCCGCTGGGTTTTATTATGCCCGACGGACGCAAACGTGCTTTGCTGTCGCTGGCGCAGCGCTTTGATATCGCCATTGTTGAAGATGATGTCTATGGCGAACTGGCCTACGACTATCCGCGTCCGATGAATATCAAATCGCTGGATGAGGATGGGCGAGTGTTGTTGTGCAGCTCGTTTTCCAAAGTGCTGGCGCCAGGGCTGCGTGTTGGCTGGGTGGCACCTGGCCGTTACCGGGATCGCGTGCTGCATCTGAAATATATCGGCACGGGTTCGACAGCAACGCAAACGCAAATGGCGGTGGCCGAGTTTATTCGCCAGGGGCATTACCAGCCACATCTGCGGCGCATGCGAGCCTATTATCAGCGTAACCTGGATATTTTCACCTACTGGGTACGTCACTATTTCCCTTGTGGCATCTGCGTCAGCCGGCCGCAGGGTGGTTTCATGATGTGGATTGAGATGCCGGAAGAGTTCGACTCAGTACGTCTTAACCGCGAAATGCGTGAATCAGGTATTCAGATCAGCGTCGGGTCACTCTTCTCCGCTTCCGGTAAATACCGTAACTGCCTGCGACTGAGCTATGCCGCACCTTTCACTGAGAAAACGGAAAAGGGGCTTGCCATCCTCGGGGCAGCTATGCAGCGGGAAATGGATATCTGTCTGGCAGCCTGCGGGATGGAGAAGGCAGGGTCGGTATGAAGAACCTGCGCCGACCCTGGTCGCTGGCAGGGTTGCCAGCGACCGCCCTACTGTAGCCCGTGGGGGATAACCTGCCAGTGGCGCATCGCCGTCTTGCGCAGTATGCCGGTATCTTTTCGTCGTGTGGCTGTCAGCTTACTTTTTCCTGCGCGTTGCGTCCCAGATAACTGTCCCAGTCCTTCCATACTGGCTGTAACCCGGACTGCCGCAGGGCTTCCGCCACCTGCTGTGGAGTACGGTCATCATGCGGGGCAAACTGCTCCAGCTCTGGCCGGTTATCGGCGTAGCCACCCGGCTGAGTTTTGGAGAAGGCGCTGACACTGTTAATCGCCAGCGGCACCACATGATCGCGGAACCACGGCGATTCACGGGTTGAGAGTGACAGTTCCACCTCTGGCGAAAACAGCCGGAAAGCGCAAATCACCTGCACCAGCTGACTTTCATTCATGATCGAGGCAGGCTGAATGCCACCTGCACAGGGGCGCAGACGCGGGAACGAGATGGAATAGCGACTCTGCCAGTAGGTTTGCTGCAGCCACAGCAGGTGCTCCGCCACCATATAGCAGTCGGTGCGCCAGCTGTCAGACAGGCCGATCAACGCCCCCAGCCCGATCTTATCGATCCCGGCGCGCCCCAGCCGATCCGGCGTCTCCAGCCGGAAGAAGAAATCCTGTTTGTTCCCTTTCAGATGATGCTGGCTGTAGACCGCCGGATGATAGGTTTCCTGGTACACCAGCACACCATCGAGGCCGAGGGTCTTGAGTTCGGCATAGTCCGCCTGCGACATCGGCTGCACTTCCATCATCAGTGAGCTGAAGCGCTGGCGGATCGCGGGCACATGCTGGCGGAAATAGTCCATCCCCACTTTGCTCTGATGTTCACCGGTGACTAGCAGCAGGTGATCGAAACCCAGTGCGCGGATCGCTTCACATTCGCGGGCGATCTCCTCACTGTCCAGCGTCTTGCGCTTAATACGATTACTCATGGAGAAACCGCAGTAGGTGCAGTCATTGGCACACAGATTGGAGAGGTAGAGCGGCACATAGAAGCTGACGGTATTACCAAAGCGCTGACGCGTCAGGCGCTGTGCTTTCGCGGCCAGCGGCTCAAGATATGCCGCCGCAGCGGGGGAGAGTAACGCCATCAGCTCTTCACGACCGACACGCGGTGCGTTTAACGCCCGCTCGACATCGGCGGCGGTTTTGCTCTTAATCCGCATCGCGATATCGTCCCAGTGCAGCTGTTCCCAGCGTGCGATAAAGTCGCTCATCACTGTGCCTCGCTATGCTGCAGGAAGGCCGTCAGCGGACTGGAGGCCTGCGCCTGCTGGCGTGCGGCACCGAGGCCGCTGCTGTTTGCCAGCTCACCGGCTTCCACTGCCAGCTTAAAGGCGCGCGCCATCTGCACCGGGTCACGCGCGACGGCAATCGCGGTATTCACCAGTACTGCATCTGCGCCCATCTCCAGCGCCTCGCTGGCGTGGCTTGGCGCACCGATACCGGCATCAACCACTACCGGCACTTTCGCCTGTTCGATAATAATCGCCAGCAGATCGCGGGTTTTCAGTCCCTGATTACTGCCAATCGGCGCACCCAGCGGCATCACTGCCGCGCAGCCCACTTCTTCCAGTCGCTTGCACAGCACCGGATCGGCGCTGCAGTAAGGCAGCACGACAAAGCCCTCTTTCACCAGCTGCTCTGCTGCTTTCAGGGTTTCAATCGGGTCCGGTAACAGGTAACGCGCATCGGGATGAATTTCCAGCTTCAGCCAGTGGGTGCCCAGTGCTTCGCGCGCCAGATGAGCGGCAAAAATCGCTTCGGCTGCTGTTTTCGCGCCGGACGTATTCGGCAGCAGCTGGACGCCCAGCTGTTGTAACGGCGCAAGAATGCCATCGTCGCCACCTTTCAGGTCGACGCGCTTCATTGCCATGGTCACCAGTTGTGAACCGGATTCACGAATCGCTTCCAGCATCAGGGATGGGGTGGCGAATTTACCGGTGCCGGTAAACAGGCGTGAAGAAAAACGTTTATCTGCTATCTGTAACATATCAGCCTCCGGCGATGGCCTGGAATATCACCAGTTCATCGCCCTCCTGAAGAAGATGGGATGGCCAGCGGTCGCGTGGCACGATTGCCTGATTTACAGCTAAAGCCGTGCCAGGCTGGTGGCGCGCCAGCTGCTCCAGCAGTTCGCTTAGTGACAGAGGAGAAGTCAGCGTCATGGGCTCGTCATTCACCACGATTTTCACTGTTCACCCCCGCAAACCGCACAGTGCGCGCTGCGCTGCAGACTGAGCGTGCGCCAGGCCTGCTGCCGGGCATCAAACAGGCGCAGTTTGCCGTTCAGCACCGACGATTGCCCTGCCAGTAATTTCAGCGCCTCAAGCGCCTGTAACGCGCCGACCACGCCGACCACCGGTCCCAGCACCCCGGCAGTGCGGCAGTTGCGCTGAGGTTCCGCGTCGTCCGGCCACAGGCAGCGGTAACAGCCTTGCTCCCATGGCGGTGAGATGACCATCAGCTGGCCGCTAAAACCCACGGCGCTGCCGCTGACCAGCGGCCTGTTATGCGCGACGCAGGCGGCATTCACGGCATGGCGGGTGCTCATGTTGTCACTGCAGTCCAGCACCAGATCGACCTGTTGCACCAGTGCGGGCAGGTTATCTGCATCCAGACGCTGTTCGACGGCGATCGCTTCCACCTGTGGGTTCAGCGCCTGCAGATGTTGTCGCGCCAGCTGTGCTTTCGGCTGGCCGGTTTCCCGGCTGCGAAACAGGATCTGCCGCTGTAAGTTGCTGATATGCAATTTGTCGTCATCTGCCAGCAGCAGTTTGCCGACGCCTGCCGCCGCCAGATACAACGCTGCAGGCGAGCCAAGCCCGCCCACGCCGATAATCAGCACGCTGGCGCGTTGCAGTTTCTCCTGCGCGGCAATACCGAATTCTTCCAGCAGCAACTGGCGGCTGTAGCGCAAAAAATCATTGTCGCTCAGCATGCAGCTCTCCCTGCGACGCCGCCACTAACGCCAGCAATGTCTGCGTGGCCTGATGCCAGTCTGGTGCCTGAGTGATGGCACTCACCACGGCAATACTGCCGACGCCGGTCGCCAGCACCGCTGGCGCGCGTTCGATGCTGATGCCACCAATCGCCACTGTCGGCATATTGCGCAGGCGATCAAGATGGCGTGTCAGCTCGCTGAGTCCCTGAGGTTCAGAGGGCATCTGCTTGGTTTGTGTCGGGAAAATATGCCCCAGTGCGATATACGATGGCTGCTGCGCCAGCGCGCGATCCAGCTCGGCATCGTCATGGGTGGAAAGACCGAGACGCAGCCCGGCGCGGCGAATGGCATCCAGGTCGGCGACATCCAGATCCTCCTGACCAAGATGGACGCCGTACGCCTGATGTTTAATCGCCAGCTGCCAGTAATCATTGATAAACAGCCGTGCGTGGTACTGTTTCCCCAGCGCAATGGCGGCAATAATATCGGCCTCGACCGCGTCGTCGGGCTGATCTTTGATACGCAGCTGAATGGTGCGCACGCCAGCCTCCAGCAGACGCGCGATCCACTCAACGCTGTCGACCACCGGATACAGCCCCAGCTGTTTTACCGTGGCAGGGAAGGGATGTGTCATGCCTGTTCCTCCTGGTGCAGGGTATCGGCAGGGTGGTACAGCTCACCGCCACGACGGCGGAAAGCGTCCGACATCTCTGCCATACCGATTTCAATAGGTTGCGCCTGCGCTTCCTGCCGCGCGGCGTATTCGCGCACTTCCTGAGTGATCTTCATCGAGCAGAATTTCGGGCCGCACATTGAACAGAAGTGGGCGACTTTGCCGGACTCCTGCGGCAGCGTTTCATCGTGGTAGGCGCGTGCGGTGTGGGGATCGAGCGCCAGGTTAAACTGATCTTCCCAGCGGAATTCGAAGCGTGCTTTTGACATGGCGTTATCGCGGATTTGTGCGCCGGGGTGCCCTTTTGCCAGGTCGGCGGCGTGGGCGGCGATCTTGTAGGTAATCAGCCCCTGTTTCACATCTTCCTTGTTGGGCAGGCCGAGATGCTCCTTCGGCGTCACATAACACAGCATGGCGCAGCCAAACCAGCCAATCATCGCTGCGCCAATCCCGGAAGTGAAATGGTCATAACCTGGTGCGATATCAGTGGTCAGTGGCCCAAGGGTATAGAACGGCGCTTCGTGGCAGTGTTCCAGCTGCTCGGTCATATTGCGGCGGATCATCTGCATCGGCACATGGCCCGGGCCTTCAATCATCACCTGTACGTCATACTCCCAGGCGATTTTGGTCAGTTCGCCCAGCGTATGCAGTTCGGCGAACTGCGCGTCGTCATTGGCATCCTGAATGGAACCCGGGCGCAGGCCGTCACCCAGCGACAGCGAGACATCATAGGCAGCGCAGATCTGGCAGACTTCACGGAAATGCTGGTAGAGGAAGTTTTCACGGTGATGCGACAGGCACCACTTCGCCATGATGGAGCCACCGCGTGACACAATGCCGGTCAGCCGTTTTGCGGTCATTGGCACATAACGCAGCAGCACACCGGCGTGAATGGTGAAGTAGTCGACACCTTGCTCCGCCTGCTCCAACAGAGTATCGCGGAACACCTCCCAGTTCAGGTCTTCGGCGACGCCATTCACTTTTTCCAGTGCCTGGTAGATCGGCACCGTGCCGATAGGCACCGGGCTGTTACGCAGGATCCATTCGCGCGTTTCGTGGATATAGCGGCCAGTGGAGAGATCCATCACCGTATCGGCGCCCCAGCGGGTGGACCACACCAGCTTCTCCACTTCCTCTTCAATCGAGGAAGTGACGGCAGAATTGCCGATATTGGCATTCACTTTCACCAGGAAGTTACGGCCGATAATCATCGGCTCCGACTCCGGGTGATTAATATTGGCCGGAATAATGGCGCGTCCGGCCGCCACTTCCTGACGGACAAATTCTGCGGTGATGTTGTCGGGGAGCAAGGCACCGAAGCTGTTGCCGGGGTGCTGTTGCAGCAGCACGTCACCGCGGATGCGTTCGCGTCCCATATTTTCCCGCAGGGCGATAAATTCCATTTCTGGAGTGATGATGCCGAGGCGTGCATAGTGCAGCTGTGTCACACAGTGACCGGCGCGGGCACGGCGCGGACGCGGCAGATGCTCAAAGCGCAGATGATCAAGACCTTCATCCGCCAGACGCTGCTGGGTATAGCGGGAACTCAGCTGGGCGATCTCTTCGCTGTCACCGCGTTCGGCGATCCACGCTGCGCGGCCACGCGTCAGCCCGCGGTGCACATCGATACTGGCCGCAGGGTCGCCGTACGGACCGGCGGTGTCATACACCGGCACCGGTTCATTCTCTTCAAACTGTGGGTTCTCTTTGCTGCCGCCGGTGAGCGTCGGACTGAGCTGGATTTCACGCATCGGCACACGGATATCGGCGCGTGAACCCTGCAGGTAGATACGTTGTGAATGGGGGAAAGCGGTTCCCTGCAGGGAATCGATAAACTGTTGCGCCTCAGCGCGTTGCTCGCGGCGGGTGGATTTTTTCTTCACGTCAGACATAGCACATATCCTTAATACAAAAGGGAAAATGGCTTGTCCGGAGTTCGGCAGGAGTAACAGACGGCGTGACGCAACAGCGGTCAGCACCGAAACAGCGTGTGTACTCTTGTTCCCTTCGCAGGTACTAACCTGATCAGGTTCCGCGGATCCCGAATTAACGGTCTCAGCCCCTAAGGGCACTCCGACAAGATGATTTTGGCGTTTTAAATGCCAAAATTAGGTGCGGCGTTTTGAAAACACGCGCACAAAATAGCCCCCTCAGCATAAGGGGGCTTTTTTGAAATTACCAGCGGATAATTTTTACGCCGGGCGTGCCGCCTCGGCATCGTTGGCGGCGGCGAGCGCACGCAACTGGTTATCGAATGCCAGCTGGATCAGCTTATCCTCAAGGGTAAAACGCACTTCCAGTGCTTCGCCCACCCCGGACAGCGCCTGCTGAAATTCCAGGCAATTATCATCATCAATCGCCGCTTCCAGACTACTGTCGTAGTAGTCCATAATTTGCTGGGTATTGGCCTGCAGAGCCGGATAGATCTGCGAGGCCACCACAAACGGGCTGTCGCCCTCCATCTCGGCGATAATGCGTTCGTAGATGCTGAAGTGGCCAACGGAAAGGTAGTCCACCAGATTCTGGCAGAAATTATCGAGAGCTTTGTCGTCCAGCGGGGTTAATGAATCTTTTTTGGGCTTAATGACGGCCAGCTGATAATACGCCGCCAGTAGCTGCCGGCGGGCATTTAACCAAAGATCCACCAGAGCATTACTGCCGCCGATTCGAGCGGTCAGCACATCTAACTGGTTTAGCATGATCGGCTCCATGGGATATAGTTTTAGCGCAAGTTTCTGAATACTTAACAGCAGTTGTGCAGCGAGTCTGTTAAAGCAAAAGGATAATAATTTTTATGGAACAGCAAATTACAAGCGTAGACGCTGGTTGGTGGGTTGTCAGCCATGAACAGCAACTTTGGTTGCCACAAGGTGATCTGCCGCATGGAAATGCCGGGGAATTAGGGCTGGTGGGATCGTCAGGATCGGTAATTGGCGAATGGCAGGGCGAGAATGTCTGGTTGATCTGCGCGAACCGCAGCGAAAATATGGGATCGGTACGGCAGATCCTCGATCAGGACGTGGGCCTGTTTCAGCTGGCCGGACGTGGTGTCCAGCTGGCCGAATTCTACCGTTCTCACCGCTGGTGCGGCTATTGCGGCCACGAGATGCATCTCAGCAAGACCGAGTTCGCCTGCCTGTGTAATCACTGCCGCCAGCGCTACTATCCGCAAATCGCGCCATGCATTATCGTCGCCATTCGCCGCGGTGAGGAGATCCTGCTGGCGCAGCATGCGCGCCACCGCAACAGTATTTACACCGTGCTGGCCGGTTTTGTCGAAGTGGGGGAAACCCTCGAGCAAGCCGTGGCACGTGAGGTGATGGAAGAGAGCAGCATCAGGGTGAAGAACGTACGTTACGTCACCTCGCAACCGTGGCCGTTCCCCCATTCGCTAATGATGGCGTTTATGGCGGAGTATGACGGCGGCGAGCTGCAACACGATGGCAAAGAGTTGATTGATGCGGGCTGGTATCGTTACGACGACCTGCCATTGCTGCCACCGCCCGGTACGGTAGCGCGCCGCCTGATCGAAGATACCGTTGCCCTGTGTCGTGCCGCGGCGGATTAAACCTCGCCGCCAGTCTGTTATACTACGCGCCTGTTTTTAAGAGAGTCCGATAATGAGTGAACTGAAGAACGACCGCTATTTACGCGCGCTGCTGCGTCAGCCAGTGGATGTCACCCCGGTATGGATGATGCGCCAGGCGGGACGCTATTTACCGGAGTATAAAGCGACCCGTGCGCAGGCCGGTGACTTTATGTCACTGTGCAAAAACGCTGAGCTGGCGTGCGAAGTCACCCTGCAGCCGCTGCGGCGCTATGCACTGGATGCGGCGATTCTGTTCTCCGATATCCTCACTATCCCGGACGCGATGGGACTCGGTCTGTATTTTGAAGCCGGTGAAGGTCCGCGTTTTTCCGCACCGATTACCTGTGCTGAGGATGTGAAAAAACTGCCGGTGCCCGATCCTGAGCAAGAGCTGGGTTATGTGATGAATGCGGTACGCACCATTCGCAAAGCCCTGAATGGCGATGTGCCGCTGATCGGCTTCTCCGGCAGCCCATGGACGCTGGCAACCTATATGGTGGAAGGCGGCAGCAGCAAAGCGTTCACCAAAATCAAAAAGATGATGTACGCCGAGCCGCAAACGTTGCATCTGCTGCTGGATAAACTGGCTGACAGCGTCACTCTGTACCTGAATGCGCAGATCCGCGCAGGTGCGCAGTCGCTGATGATTTTTGATACCTGGGGCGGCGTGCTGACAGGCCGTGATTATCGCGAGTTCTCACTCTACTACATGCATAAAATCGTCGATGGCCTGCTGCATGAGAATGAAGGCCGTCGTGTCCCGGTGACGCTGTTTACCAAAGGTGGCGGTCAGTGGCTGGAAGATCTGGCGGCGACCGGCTGTGATGCGCTGGGCCTCGACTGGACCACAGATATTGCGGATGCGCGCCGTCGCGTCGGCGATCGTGTGGCGCTGCAGGGCAATATGGACCCGTCGATGCTGTATGCACCACCTGCACGCATTGAGCAGGAAGTGGCGACGATTCTGCAGGGCTTTGGCCATGGCAGCGGCCATGTGTTTAACCTGGGGCATGGTATTCACCAGGACGTACCGCCAGAGCATGCAGGGGTGTTTGTCGAGGCCGTGCACAGGCTGTCACAGCCTTACCACGCGGAGTAACGATGGACATGCAGGCGCTGCGTGCAGAGCAGCTGGAACGGGCGCAGCAGGTGGTACGCCACGATAATTTTGCCTGCTTTCCGCCGCGCCTGATTGCCGGTGCCGATGTCGGCTTCGAGCAGCAGGGCGAGGTCACGCGCGCCGCGCTGGTTATTCTCGAATACCCGTCGCTGAGGTTACTGGAATACCGGGTGGCGCGTATTGCCACCACCATGCCCTATATCCCCGGTTTTCTCTCGTTCCGCGAATGCCCGGCACTGCTGGCGGCCTGGCAGAGGCTGGAGCACCAGCCCGATCTGCTGTTTGTCGATGGTCATGGTATCTCCCATCCGCGCCGTCTCGGTGTCGCCAGCCATTTTGGCCTGCTGGTGGATGTGCCCACCATTGGCGTGGCGAAACAGCGTCTTTGCGGTAAGTTTGCGCCGCTGGATGAGTCACCCGGCGCATCTCAGCCTCTGCTGGATAAAGGCGAGCAACTGGGCTGGGTATGGCGCAGTAAAGCGCGCTGCAATCCGTTGTTTATCTCCACCGGGCACCGTGTCAGCCACGAGACGGCGCTACAGTGGGTGGAAAACTGTATGGCGGGCTACCGTCTGCCGGAACCGACGCGCTGGGCCGATGCTGTGGCGTCCGGTCGTCCGGCGTTTCTGCGCTGGCAGCAGCAGCAGGGTTAACGGTGTGAGTCGGCGGCTTTTCAGGTACACTGCTGACCGCGCTTCAATGTCTGTGAGATCTCTCTAATGTTACGTAATCCGATTCATCTGCGGCTGGAAAAGCTGGAAAGCTGGCAGCACGTTACTTTTATGGCTTGCCTGTGCGAGCGTATGTACCCCAATTATTGGGCTTTTTGCCAGCAAACCGGTTTTGCCGATGCGCAGCTGTATCGCCGTATTCTCGATCTGGTGTGGGAAACGCTGGTGGTCAAAGACGCCAAAGTGAATTTCGACAGCCAGCTGGAGAAACTGGAAGATGCCATTCCGGCGGCAGAGGATTACGATGTCTACGGCGTTCACCCGGCGATTGATGCCTGTGTGGCGCTGAGCGAATTACTGCACTCGCGTCTGAGCGGTGAAACCCTGAGCCATGCGATTGAAGTCAGCGAAACTTCCATCACCACTGTCGCCATCCTCGAAATGACGCAGGCCGGTCGCGAAATGAGCGATGAAGAGCTGAAAGAGAACCCGGCGGTGGAGGAAGAGTGGGACATTCAGTGGGAGATTTTCCGCCTGCTGGCTGCCTGCGAAGAGCGTGACCTGGAGCTGATCAAAGGACTGCGATCTGACCTCCGGGAAGCGGGAATCAGTAACATCGGTATAAATTTTCAGCAATAAGGCGATAAAACGTGACTTCACGCCTGATTTGTCGTGCCGAAAGGCTTCACATCCGCCCCCTGTCTGGTCTACATTTGGGGGGCTGAAAAATGTGGCTATCGGTGCGTGCAGGCAGAAGAGTGCCAGATACTGGCTTTTCCCTCGCACTTGATGCTTAGCAAGCGATAAATACACTGTAAGGATAACTTATGAACAAGACTCAACTGATTGATGTAATTGCGGACAAAGCGGACCTGTCTAAGACCCAGGCTAAAGCTGCTCTGGAATCCACCCTGGCTGCAATTACTGAGTCTCTGAAAGAAGGTGATGCTGTACAACTGGTTGGTTTTGGTACTTTTAAAGTTAACCACCGTGCTGAGCGTACTGGCCGCAACCCGCAGACTGGCAAAGAAATCAAAATTGCTGCTGCAAACGTACCGGCATTCGTATCTGGTAAAGCACTGAAAGACGCTGTTAAGTAATAGCGTTAGCGCTAAAAGTTTGAACACGGGGAGCGATTAATCGCTCCTTTTGTTTTTTGGTGATCACAGCAGCCTGGCTTGCCTGCCATTTCAGGTTTGCGCAGTGCTCGCAATCCTCACGTACTGAAGTACGCTCCGGTTGCTGTGCGCCGGGCGCACCTGAACTGGCTGCGCCGCCGACGGCTGAGCATTGACGCTCGCTGTAGAGTGAATCCCATTATCTGTGCCAGTATTGGCAAGAATTTCTAAATCAGCACCAGTTTTTGCGAGAATTTATGAAAAAGTACATTCTCCTCGCTTTTACCCTTTTCCTTGTGGGTTGCAGCTCCAGTTCCACGCTGCCGGACTTCACTGCCAGCGGTTATGTTGCGGATCGTGGTGTGGTACGTATCTGGCGCAAAGACAGCCAGCAGCAGGCTGCACATATGATGACGGTGTACAGTCCGCTGACTGGCGACGCCACCGAAATTACCGATTACAGCTGGCAGGATGGCAAGCTGGTCGCCATCGAACGCCATACCAAAGGTTCGCGCCCGGATGATGTCACGCTGCGCTTTGACCATCAGGGCAACCTCAGCTTTATGCAGCGACAGCTGCAGGGACGCCGTGAAGCGCTGTCAGAAGACGCTGTCGAGCTTTACCGCTTTGATGCCCAGCGGATGCTTAAGATCAGCGATGCGCTGCTTAGCGGTCGCGTTATGCTGCATCAGGGGCAATGGCAGGCGGATGGCAGTGTGAAAACCTGTCAGGGTAACGTGCTGAAACCCGGTTTTGACAGTCGTGAGCGGGGTTACATTGCCCAGCGTCAGGCTAACGCCAGTATGCCGGTGAACATTGCCTGGCTCGATGCCCCGGAAGGGACTCAGTTGCTGCTGGTGGCGAACGAAGATTACTGCTCGTGGGAACCGAAGGAAGCGGAATTCTGAGGGGGAACGTCTTCGTGCACCTTCCCCCGCTAAGCGGGGGAAGGCTGGGATGGGGGAACCCCGGATGCCCTTACTTGCGATTAATCGCGCGGTAACCGATATCTTTGCGGCAGAAGCTGCCTTCCCAGGAGATGTTCTGCAGCAGCTGGTAAGCGCGTTGCTGCGCTGCCGCCACATCTTCACCCAGCGCGGTCACACACAGCACACGTCCACCGCTGGTCACGACTTTATCATCCTGCAGCGTCGTTCCGGCGTGGAACACTTTGCCGTCTGCCACTTCTTCCAGCGGTAAACCGTGGATCTGGTCACCGGTATTGTAATCACCCGGATAACCGCCAGCGGCCAGAACCACACCCAGTGAAGGACGTGGATCCCAGCTGGAATCTTTTTGATCCAGTTTACCGTCACAGGCGGCCAGGCACAGATCCACCAGATCCGACTGCAGACGCAGCATGATCGGTTGCGTTTCCGGATCGCCGAAACGGCAGTTGAATTCGATCACTTTCGGCTTGCCGCTGCCATCGATCATCAGGCCGGCATACAGGAAACCGGTATACGTATTGCCTTCTGCCGCCATACCACGCACGGTCGGCCAGATAACCTCGTCCATCACGCGCTGGTGGACGTCATCGGTCACCACTGGCGCCGGAGAGTAAGCGCCCATACCGCCGGTATTCGGGCCGGTATCGCCATCGCCAACACGTTTGTGATCCTGGCTGGTGGCCATTGGCAGAACGTTTTCACCGTCAACCATCACGATAAAGCTGGCTTCTTCGCCATCGAGGAACTCTTCCACCACGATGCGGTGACCGGCATCGCCAAAGGCATTGCCTGCCAGCATATCCTGAATGGCGTCTTCCGCTTCCTGCAGGGTCATGGCGACAATCACGCCTTTGCCTGCCGCCAGACCGTCGGCTTTAATCACGATCGGCGCGCCTTTGCTGCGCACGTAGGCCAGCGCTGGCTCTACTTCGGTAAAGTTCTGGTATTCCGCGGTCGGGATCTGATGACGCGCGAGGAAATCTTTGGTGAAGGCTTTTGAGCCTTCCAGCTGTGCTGCCGCCTGCGTTGGGCCAAAGATCTTCAGACCTGCCGCGCGGAAAGCATCAACCACACCAATCACCAGCGGCGCTTCCGGGCCGACGATGGTCAGATCGATCTTCTCATTCTGTGCAAAGCTCAGCAGTGCCGGGATATCGGTCGCGCTGATGGCGACGTTTTGCAGCGCAGGTTCCAGCGCGGTGCCGGCATTGCCTGGTGCGACAAACACGGTTTCCGCCAGTGGGGATTGTGCTGCTTTCCATGCCAGGGCGTGTTCACGGCCGCCATTACCAATTACTAAAATTTTCATCTCACAGTCTCCAGAGGCAATTAATGGCGGAAATGGCGCATGTCGGTGAAGATCATGGCGATGCCGTGCTCGTTGGCGGCGGCAATCACTTCATCATCACGGATCGAACCACCAGGCTGGATGACACAGGTCACGCCAACCGCCGCTGCGGCATCAATGCCGTCACGGAACGGGAAGAAGGCATCGGATGCCATCGCGCAGCCTTTCACTTCCAGACCTTCATCAGCAGCTTTAATGCCGGCGATTTTCGCAGAGTAGACACGGCTCATCTGACCGGCGCCAATGCCGATGGTCATATTGTTTTTCGCATAAACAATGGCGTTGGATTTCACGAATTTGGCTACTTTCCAGCAGAACAGCGCATCGCGCAGCTCTTCTTCGCCCGGCTGACGCTCGCTGACCACTCGCAGCTGGCTGGCGTCGACCATGCCCAGATCGCGATCCTGCACCAGCAGGCCACCGTTAACACGTTTGAAGTCCAGACCTTTCTGGCGCTGCTGCCACTGACCGCAGGTCAGTACACGCACGTTCTGTTTGCTGGCAGTGACTTTCAGTGCCGCTTCGCTGGCGGATGGCGCGATAATCACTTCGACAAACTTACGGCTGATAATCGCCTGTGCAGTGGCTTCATCCAGTTCACGGTTGAACGCAATGATGCCGCCGAACGCGGAAGTCGGGTCGGTTTTATACGCGAGATCGTAGGCGGTCAGGATGGAATCACCGACGGCAACACCACACGGGTTGGCGTGCTTGACGATCACACAGGCCGGCTCGGCGAACTCTTTCACACATTCCAGTGCCGCATCAGTATCTGCGATATTGTTATAGGAGAGTGCTTTGCCCTGAACCTGCTGCGCAGTAGCAACGGAAGCTTCAGTAATTTTCTCTTCTATATAGAAAGCGGCGTCCTGATGGCTGTTCTCGCCATAACGCATATCCTGCTTCTTAATAAAGTTCAGGTTCAGCGTACGCGGGAAACGACCGGCAGGTTCACGTGATTCGCTGTGATAGGCCGGAACCAGGCTACCGAAGTAGTTGGCGATCATGCTGTCATAAGCCGCAGTGTGTTCGAATGCTTTGATCGCCAGGTCGAAACGGGTAGCCAGTGTCAGCGAGTTAGCGTTGGCATCCAGCTCGGCAATAATGGCCGTGTAGTCGCTGCTCTTCACCACAATGGCGACATCTTTATGGTTCTTCGCTGCGGAGCGCACCATGGTTGGGCCGCCGATATCGATATTCTCTACCGCATCTTCCAGTGAGCAGCCTTCACGTGCCACGGTTTCTGCAAACGGGTACAGGTTTACCACCACCATATCGATGGGCTGGATAGCGTGCTGCGCCATAATGGCGTCGTCCTGACCGCGGCGACCAAGAATGCCACCATGCACTTTCGGGTGCAGCGTTTTGACGCGTCCATCCATCATTTCCGGGAAGCCGGTGTAGTCGGAGACTTCGGTGACCGGCAGGCCCGCGTCGGCCAGCAGACGTGCAGTACCGCCAGTAGACAGCAGTTCAACACCGCGGCTGGAGAGCGCCTGGGCGAATTCAAGGATACCGGCTTTGTCAGACACGCTGAGCAGCGCGCGGCGTACAGGACGAGGTTGTTGCATGGTGGTTTTATCCCTTGGCTTTGGGTTTGCATTAACTTGTGGAACGAAAGTGTCGCCATAAAGAGCGTTACATCAAGCTTAGCGTTCTCTTTATATAGTGAGAGAAGATAAGTTTCAGGTAACGCCCCCAAAAAGGGGAGTCCATTTTGTCGCGGGCATTGTAGCGAAAACGTTTGCGTGATGCTCGTCAAAATTGTTTATCGATATCCTGTGTGGATAAGTTTGTGTATAACTGGGTATAAGGCGGGCTTTTGCTGTGGAATGCAGCAAACAGTGAATTTATGGCAAATTACTTGTTGCGGGCGGCGCGGAACTCCCTATAATGCGCCTCCATCGACACGGAACAACGACGTAACAGTCACCGGGTTGAGCGGTTCAGGAAGTTGAAACAACGTCCTGAACTGACAGAGAAAAAACTTCTGAAAAGAGGTTGACTCTGAAAGAGGAAAGCGTAATATACGCCACCTCGCAGCAGCAGGCGAAGCCGCTGACTGCACTGCTCTTTA
>NZ_CBFFRK010000028.1:0-40666 GCF_965644245.1 Erwinia sp. V71 | reverse complement strand
TTGGGCGGTTCTTTGTTCATTTACCATACGATGACAGGACGAAAAAATGGTTCCCATCGAATTAATCGCACCTTCCAAAGGTGACAACAAATTGATTAATAACAGATGCACAGGATTACGAGCACTTTCGGGATCATTCACAGAGCGCCAGCGAACTGACGCTCCGGGTTGTACGTGATATTACTGCGCGTCCAGCGGAGACAGATCCAGATATTTCGCTAAATCACGCTGCTCGGCGCGCGGCAGATACGGCAATTCACCCAGCAGCGGCGCCGGGATCTTATCGCGCAGCACATCGATAATTTCCGCATAATGCGCCAGTCCGGGGTTAATGCGGTTTGCCACCCAGCCCATCAGCGGCAGACCGTCGTGCAGTACCGATTCTGCCGTCAGCAGCGCATGACTGATGCAGCCAGTATGAATTCCCACCACCATAATTACCGGCAGCTTTTCCAGCACTGCCCACTCTGAAAGTGGCCGTAAGTCATTCATCAGGCTGCGCCAGCCGCCCGTCCCTTCCACCACTACCGCATCGGCCTGCAGGCTTAACGCCTGTAAACCATCACTGAGCCGGGTGTAGTCGATCGGCTGATCGCGGCTGGTGCTGATCTCATCTTCCTGCAGGGTAAACGGGTTAATCGCCTGATAAGGCAGTTGTACTGAGGACGAGGCCTGCAGCACCAGAGCGTCTTTATTGCGCAGTCCTTCCGCAGTCTGTTCACTGCTTTTAGCGACTGGCTTATAGCCCACCACGCGTGGGTAGTGGCTGGCCAGTTTTTGTAACAGCGCACGGGAAACCACTGTTTTACCGACAGCAGTATCCGTACCGGTTACGAATATCCGATTAAACATGAGAGCTTCTCCGACAGGCCAAACAGCTGAAATGAATTGAGTTTGCGCAGGGCCAATGTCGGAAAATTGTAAAATAGCGCGCAGGACGCCAGTTTGCGTTATCGCAATTTTTTGTGGATAAGCAGCAAAGCAGTTATCCCTGCAGCAGTTTAATCAGCAGCGAACCGTTATACATCGCGTCTTTTACCAGCGCCGCGCCCGGCATGGTGCCGAGATTAACAAACTGCGTCGGTTCAACATCGATATGTGCACTGTAAGATGGCAATGCCTGCTGGCGAATGCAGGTGGTAATCGCCGGATAGAGTATCCCGGCCGCGCGATTCAGCGGTGAGCCGATGAGAATTTTTTGCGGGTTAAACAGGTTGACCATCACCGCCAGCATCCGCCCCACGCTGTGGCCGACACCGATAATAATATCGCGCGCCAGCGGGTCGCCTGCCAGTGCAGCATCACACAGTGACGCCACCGTCAGCGGCTGATTGTGCAGTGATGAACTCAGCGACGATGCCATCCGCTGCTCCGCCAGCGCCAGCACACTGCTGATACTGGCGACTGTCTCCAGGCAGCCATGATTGCCGCAGTAACACTGCCTTCCATACGGGTCGACTTGTGTATGGCCAATTTCAACCAGCGTTCTGCTGCCGTTATGCAATAGACGACCACCGGTAATCACCCCGGCACCGACATTGTGATCGATCACCAGCTGGATCACATCACTGGCGCCCCGTGCGGCACCAAACAGCGATTCCGCCATGGTCCAGGCGCAAATATCAGGCTGAATAAAGATCGGTAGTCCGGTGCGCTGCTCCAGTTCCGGCCCCAGCGGCATATCGGTGACATCATAAAATGGCATGCGGTGCACAATACCGCTCTGAGTATCGATAATGCCGGGCAGCGTAATGGCGATGGCAGTTAAACGCTCCAGCTTGCGCTGATGGCGGGTGAAAAACTGATCGATTTCGTCAGTAATACGCGCCAGCAGTGGCTGATCGTCTTCCGGGGGTAACGAGCGTTGGTCTTCAGCGACCAGCGTGCTGCTTAAATCGCGCAACGCCAGTGTCATCTCACCTTTGCTGATGCGTACCGAGAGATAGTGCCAGGCTGCAGTATCAAGGATCAGACCAACCGCAGGACGACCGCGGCTGCCGACTTCCTGAAATTCGGTTTCCTGCACCAGATGTGCTTCCAGCATTTCGCGCACAATCTTGGTGATACTGGCAGGGGCCAGCTGTGCCAGGCGGGAGAGTTCAATGCGGGAAATCGGGCCAAACTGATCTATCAGGCGATACACTACGCCAGCATTGGTCTGCTTTATCTGGTCAATATGCCCAGGCTGACTATCCGCTATCACCACAACCGCTCCCGCTTATTTTCGCGCTTCAAAATAAAGCTTTTGCGCTATGGTGAAACACTTACACGATATCGTCAAATATTTGATTCGATATGTGATTTACTGCACACAAAAGCGGGAATAATGCGCGCAAAAGCGTCAGCTCGCGGCTTATCGCCGCACCTTTACTTCAGCAGTAAGGCCATCATATTGCCCAGCAGTGCACTGGGTTCCGCCTGCTTCGCCCACACCAGCCACATTTCTGACAACGCATCCTGTTCCTGCAGCGGCAGCCACACCACTTCCGCCAGCCGTATGCGCTGGAACGATGCCGGTAAAATCGACACCCCCAGTCCGGTCGCGACCAGACCAAGAATGGTCATCGCCTCGCCGACTTCCTGGTTAATCCATGGCTGAATATTGTGCCGCTGCAGCAGTGAAAGAATGTCGCTGTACAGCGCGGTGCCAACCTGTGGATCGAAAAAGACGAAGGGTTCTTCAGCCAGTGCCTGCAGCGAAATGCTCTTATGCTGCGCCAGAGGGTGCGCGCGGTGCACCACGGCACAAAGTGGTTCACGCAGCAGTAACTGGTGCTCGAAGTTATCCGGCAACTGCGTATTACGCATGATGCCCAGATCCAGGCGGCCATCTGTTAACGGCTCCAGCTGCTGGCGGGTATTAATTTCCTGCACCAGTAAATGCACCTGCGGATAGCGCAGGCGAAAGGTAAACAGCGCATCAGAGACGCGGGTAATAAACGGCGCGGATGAGGTAAAACCGACACGCAACTCCCCTGCCACACCATGATGTAAACGTGTGGCTTTATCGGCGGCCTGGCTGACATTAAGCAGGATCTGGCGGGCATCCAGCAAAAACTGTTCGCCTGCAGCGGTGAGTGTCACGCTGCGGTTGGTGCGTGACAGCAGCCGCGCGCCGATTTGCTGTTCGAGCAGTTGTATCTGCTGGCTCAGCGGCGGCTGAGAGATATTCAGACGTTGCGCCGCACGACCAAAATGCAGCTCTTCGGCAACCGCAATAAAGTAACGCAAATGACGCAATTCAATATTCATATTTTAAAAGTATCATTTGAGATTATTAATATATTAGACATCATAATCCAGCTTCACTAAGGTTAACAGACTGATTTTACTTCTAAGGAATTGTTGTGAACCGCTTATCCCGGACCGTGACACTGGATGATGCCAGTGAACCACGCGTCTCTGATTCCACTCCCGCGCAAAGACTCGAAAATCCCTATATTAAACGTGGTACGCCGCAATTTATGCGTGTGACGCTGGCACTGTTCTCTGCCGGGCTGGCTACGTTTGTGCTGCTCTACTGTGTACAACCGATCCTCCCCGTGCTGTCGCAGCAGTTTGGCGTCAGCCCGGCGGAAAGCAGCATCTCACTGTCTCTGGCGACCGGTATGATGGCGTTAGGGCTGCTGTTTACCGGGCCGATATCTGATGCCGTGGGGCGCAAATCGGTGATGGTGACAGGCCTGCTGCTCGCCGCACTCTGTACCCTGCTTTGCACCACGATGGAAAGCTGGAACGGTATTCTGGTAATGCGCGCGTTAACCGGCCTGGCATTAAGCGGCGTGGCCGCTGTCGGCATGACCTATCTGAGCGAAGAGATTCACCCCAGTATGGTGGCGTTCTCGATGGGGCTGTATATCAGTGGTAACTCTATTGGCGGGATGAGCGGCCGCCTGCTGACCGGGGTGATCACTGATTTTTCATCATGGCGTGTCGCCGTGATGGCGATTGGCTGTTTTTCCCTTGCCGCCGCGCTGATGTTCTGGAAAATTCTGCCACCTTCACGTCATTTCCGCCCGGTGGCGTTAAAACCGCGCACAATGCTGATTAACTTTCGTTTGCACTGGCGTGATGCCGGGTTGCCGCTGTTATTTGTCGAAGGTTTTCTGTTGATGGGGTCATTTGTCACCCTGTTTAACTATATTGGCTATCGCCTGCTGAGTGCGCCGTGGTTTCTGAGCCAGGCGGTGGTCGGCCTGCTGTCCGTGGTGTATCTGACCGGCAGCTGGAGTTCGCCAAAAGCAGGCGCGATGACTGCCCGGTTTGGGCGAGGTCCGGTGCTGCTGTTCTTTACCTCGATTATGCTGACGGGGCTGTTATTGACCGCATTTAACTCATTGTGGTTCATCCTCGTCGGTATGATGCTGTTTGCGGCAGGCTTCTTTGCCTCCCACTCCGTTGCCAGTGGCTGGATTGGCCCGCGTGCACGCCGGGCAAAAGGCCAGGCATCCTCGCTGTATCTGTTCTGCTACTATGTCGGTTCCAGCGTGGCGGGTACACTGGGCGGGGTGTTCTGGCACAACTTTGGCTGGGCCGGTGTGACCTGCTTTATCGCTTCAATGCTGGTGCTGGCACTGCTGGTCGGCTGGCGACTGCAAAAACGTCAACTCTAGTTTTGTCACTTCAGGCCATGATGCCCGCGCCTCATGGCCTGCCTGAATTTTTACTTTCACTGATGTTGCAGACCGGCACTATTTAAAAACACTGAATTGTATGTTGTAACTAATTAGATTATTTGATCCAGAATCGCCATCGGTTGTCTTCACCTGGCACAGCGACTGATAATGTGTACTCTCCGGGAAGAAACGGCACCTGGGGCAAAACGGGCATGTGAATTCCGCTTCTGCAGAACGCCCCCACTCAGGAGCTGAAATACGCACCTGAGGTGTTATACTCGAATTGTATGTTGTAACTAAGGACGGAGTCATGAACCAGTATGATGCGGTAGCGGCGCTTCATCAATGCGTCAGTCAGCTTGAAACGGAACTCCAGCAGTTGCGGGAAACATTACAGGCACTGCCACTGCTGGCAGCACGCGTGTTCACCCTGCCGCCGGTACGCAAAGGCGAAGAACATGACGCCATTACCCACATCGAGGTGACTCAGCATCTGGGAAAAGACGCCCGGCAGCTGGCGCTGGATCACTACTGCCGCCTGTTTATGCAGCATCAGTCAGAACATATCAGCACCAAAGCGGCGGTCAGACTGCCCGGTGCGCTCTGTTTTGCCGCTGATGCGCATCAGTCGTCCCTGCTCCACCAGCAGGTGGCGCAGATTAATCAGCAGAAAACCCGTCTGGAACAGATTATTACCGTCGAATCCGGTGTTGAAAGCGAAGCACGTTTCGACTTTGTTCATAATCAGCTGCGCGGCCTGATTACACTCAATGCCTACCGCGCAATTACCCTGCTGGATGCGCCCGACACCCTGCGTTTTGGCTGGGCGAATAAGCATATCGTCAAAAATATGACGCATAAAGCGGTGCTGGAGAAACTGGAGCGCAGCCTGAAATCTGGCCGTGCCGTCGCGCCGTGGACGCGTGAACAATGGGCGGAAAAAGTGCAGGAAGAGATGGAGGCCATTCGCTCCCTGCCGGCCAGTGCGCGGCTGAAAATAAAACGCCCGGTGAAAGTCCAGCCGATTGCCCGCAGCTGGCATATTGACCAGCAAAAACAGACGCAGTTTGCCTGCCCTTCGCCGCTGCTGGTGCTGTGTCCGGATAAAAATCAGGTGCCAGCATTAGGTGAATTACTGAATTACGATGCCAGCCAGGTCAAACACCGCCATAAGCCGCAGGCGGAGAAGCTGATTGCCATTATTCCGCGCCTGCATTTATATACTGACCGTTTAGTGTGATGACGCTGCTTCGCGACTCCGGGCATAAAAAAAGCGGGATTTCTCCCGCTTAATCAGTCCCGGATTAACCGTGGATTATGACTTCATGCTGCCAACCATATCTTCCGGACGCACCCAGGCATCAAATTCTGCTTCGGTGAGATAACCCAGTTTCAGCGCCGAGCCTTTCAGCGTCAGCCCTTCTTTATGCGCTTTCTTGGCAATTTCCGCCGCTTTATCGTAGCCAATATGGGTATTCAGCGCGGTCACCAGCATCAGCGACTCATTCAGCAGCTGCGTGATACGATCGCGGTTTGGTTCGATACCCACAGCACAGTGATGGTTAAAGCTGTCCATACCGTCCGCCAGCAGACGAATTGACTGCAGGAAGTTGTGAATAATCATCGGGCGGTAGACGTTCAGCTCAAAGTTGCCGGATGCGCCGCCAATATTGATCGCCACATCATTACCCATCACCTGACAGCACAGCATCGTCAGCGCTTCACACTGCGTCGGGTTCACTTTACCTGGCATAATGGAGCTGCCGGGTTCGTTTTCCGGGATCGACAGTTCACCAATGCCGCAACGCGGGCCGGATGCCAGCCAGCGCACATCGTTAGCGATCTTCATCAGTGACGCCGCCAGGCCTTTCAGCGCGCCATGAGCATGAACCAGCGCATCGGTGGTCGCCAGCGCTTCGAATTTATTCGGTGCAGTGACAAACGGCTGTTTCGTCAGTTCCGCCAGCTCTTTCGCCACGCGCACGGCATATTCCGGATGCGTATTCAGGCCGGTGCCGACGGCAGTGCCGCCCAGCGCCAGTTCCGCAACGTGCGGAATGCTCTGCCCGATGTGCTTCAGGTTATGTTCCAGCATTGCCACCCAGCCAGAAATCTCCTGACCGAGGGTCAGCGGTGTGGCGTCCTGCAGATGGGTACGGCCAATTTTGACGATATCTTTATAGGCGTCGGCTTTCTCCGCCAGCGTCTTTTTCAGCACATTCAGCTGCGGAACCAGATGCTCGCGTACCGCAATCACCGCGGCCACATGCATGGCCGTCGGGAAGACGTCATTGGAGCTCTGGCTCTTGTTCACATCATCGTTAGGATGCACCAGGCGCGACATGCCGCGCTCGCCACCGAGAATTTCACTTGCCCGGTTGGCCAGCACTTCATTCATATTCATATTGGTCTGGGTGCCGGAACCGGTCTGCCAGATAGCGAGAGGGAATTCATTGCTGTGCTTGTCCGCCAGCACTTCATCGGCCGCTTTAATGATGGCGTCAGCACGTTCCGCCGGCAGCAGGCCGAGATCATTATTCACCTTCGCGGCGGCGCGCTTGGTCAGCGCCAGCGCATGCACCAGCGCAGTGGGCATTTTTTCGGTTGAGATGCGGAAGTGTTCCAGTGAGCGCTGCGTCTGCGCGCCCCACAGCTTGTCAGACGGTACATCAATGGGTCCCATTGAGTCTTTTTCAATGCGGTTGGCTGTCATTCCTGTCTCCTTTAGCACATTCATCAATTTATACCCGTCAATAACTTAGGGTATTCACGGCCCCTTCATCCACGACGGGCAATAAAGGCGCGAAATAGTCTGCCACACAATAATTTAACATTATGCGACGTGGTCGTCTTTATTGAACTTCGACAGTTTTTTTCACCAGAGATTCTGTTTTAATAATTGCAGTGAGAATAAGTTCAACAGGGAAAAACCATGCATAAATTACGTAATTCACTGCAAAACTACGCCTGGGGCAGCAGGACTGCGCTGACCGAACTGTATGGCGTCGCCAATCCTGATAACCAGCCGATGGCCGAATTATGGATGGGTGCGCATCCGAAAAGCAGCTCTGCCGTTGAGATTGATGGTCAGCCCCAAAGCCTGCGCAGCCTGATTGACAGTGACAAACACCGCCTGCTGGGCGCAGACGTCGCGCAGCGCTTCGGTGAACTGCCGTTCCTGTTTAAAGTGCTGTGTGCTGACCAGCCGCTGTCGATTCAGGTGCACCCGAATAAGCGGGCGGCCGAAATCGGTTTTGCCAAAGAGAATGCCGCCGGCATCCCTCTTGCCGCCCCAGAGCGCAACTATAAGGATGCCAACCATAAGCCGGAACTGGTGTACGCGTTAACGCCATTCCTTGCCATTAACGGCTTCCGTGAGTTCACAGAGATCGCCACCCTGCTGCAGCCTGTGGCCGCCGCCCATCCGCTGATTGAGGATTTCCTGCAGCAGCCGGATGAAGACAACCTGTCACGGCTGTTTGCCGGTCTGTTGTCACTGGAAGAGGCACAGAAGTCACAGGCGCTGACGGTGTTGCAGGCTGCCCTGCTCAGCCAGTCCGGTCAGCCCTGGCAGACGATTCAACAGATTGCTCAGTTTTATCCTGACGACTGCGGTCTGTTTTCACCGTTACTGATGAATGTGATTGAGTTACAGCCCGGAGAGGCGATGTTTCTGTTTGCGGAAACGCCGCACGCCTATCTGCGGGGCGTGGCGCTGGAAGTGATGGCGAACTCCGATAACGTACTGCGCGCCGGCTTAACCCCCAAATATATCGACCTGCCTGAGTTACTGGCTAATGTCCGCTTCCGCGCGATTCCTTATACGCAACTGCGTACTCAGCCGCACAGTCGTGGCAATACCCTGGATTTTCCGATCCCAGTGGAGGATTTTGCGTTCGCCATCCATACCCTGCAGGCAATACCCGAGGCCGTCACGCAACAGAGTGCCGCGATTCTGTTCTGCATTGAAGGTGACGCCCTGCTCAGCCAGCAGAACCAGCAATTGCACCTGAAAGCTGGTGAATCCTGCTTTATTGCTGCCGATGAAGCGCCGGTCAGCCTGAGCGGCGACGGGCGTATCGCGCGGGTGTATAACATCGTGTAACAATGCGGCTGACGGCTGCCCGGGCAATTGCTATTATTATTCAAGCTATTAATCACCGATCAGATCGCCACTGCCAGAAGCGGGGGTACAGGATTGACAATAAAAACGCCTGCGGGCGTTTTTCTTCGCAGCCGATCTCAGGATCAGGCAGGCTGTGACAGACATCAGCGAAAGGATGACAAATCAAGATGAACAAAAGCAAGATTGCACTAGGTGTCGTAGTTGCACTGGGGATTATCTGGACCGGCGGTGCCTGGTATACCGGCAAACAGCTGGAAGCGCGCAAAGATACCCTGCTTGACTACGCCAACAGCCAGCTGAATAAACTCGCGCCTGAAGCGCGTCTGCAGGTCAGCTATCAGGACTATCAGCGCAGCCTGTTCAGCAGCCATGCGAAACTGGTGGTACAGGCCAGTTCACAAACCGAAGATAATGCCCTGCTGAAACCCGGCCAGAGTATCGTGTTTAACGAAACCATCGACCATGGCCCCTTCCCGTTCGCCCAGCTGAAAAAAGGTCATCTGATCCCGGCAATGGCGTCCGTGCATAGCGAGCTGGAGAATACCGACGCGCTGAAAACGCTGTTTGAAGCCAGTAAAGGCGTCTCCGTGATTCAGGCCGACACCCGTATTGGTTACGGCGGTGATACCGCATCGGCGATCAAACTGCTGCCACTGGATTACCAGAACAGTGAAAGCGGCCAGCGTTTTGCCTGGAATGAAGGCTCGCTGGACGTTGCGGCGGATGCCAATGGCGATAAAGTCAGTTTTGACGGCAATATCGACAGCATCGCGATTACCACCAAAAATCAGCTCGGTCTGCCCGTTCTGTTTACGCTGAACAACCTGAAAACGACGGCGGATACACGTCTTAATCCGCAGGGCGTGCGCATTGGCAGCCAGGATATCGATCTGCAGAAGCTCAGCGCCAGCGTAAATGGTCAGGATGCGATTGCGGTGGAAGGCCTGAAAGGCAGCTCACGTTTCGATTCCGATGATAAAGCGGTCTCCGGTCAGATTGATTACACCGTTGCCAATGTGAAGATGCAGAATCAGTCGTTTGGTCAGGGTCAGCTGGTGATGAAGCTGGCAAATCTGGACGGTGCCGCGCTGAAGACCTTCTCGGAGCAGTATAATACCCAGGCGCAGGCGCTGCTGAGCCAGCCGGAACTCACCCAGGACCCGCAGCAGTATCAGCAGGCGATGAATCAGGTGCTGCTGGCGAATCTGCCGACCCTGCTGAAAGGCGATCCGATTATCAGCATCGCCCCGCTCAGCTGGAAAAATGACAAGGGCGAGAGCAGCTTTAATCTGAATGTGCAGTTTAAAGACCCGGCGACAGCTGACGGTCAGGCGCAGGATATCAATCAGGCAGCTGACCGCGTAGTGAAAAGCCTCGACAGTAAGCTGCAGATCTCCATGGCGATGGCGACCGAGCTGATGACCCATGTCGCGCTGGCGGAAGGCCATCCGCAGGATCAGGCCAGCAAACTGGCGGAGCAGCAGGTCAAAGGTCTGGCAGCAATGGGCCAGATGTTTAAGCTGACCACGCAGCAGGAGGGGAATATTGTCACCAGCCTGCAATACACGAACGGTGAAGTGACCATGAACGGCGAAAAAATGCCGCTCGACCAGTTCCTCTCGCGCTATATGCTCGGCGGCATGGGTGCCATCCCGCAGGAATAATGCGTTCTGCCAGCCACGGCGCCCTGACAGGCGCCGTTTTTTTTGACAGAACCGCGACGTATTTATCTGAAAATGGCGAACGCTGACCGCAAATCCCCCGCAAGACGACAGTACCACGCCGCGTAATAAACCAGCAGTTATCGCGCATTGTTGCGCAATTCGCTGGCATCCGTGCGCAAGATGTTTTTATAATTCTCTGCACTTTACTTAAAACAACCAAGAGAGTGCGAAATGATCGATTCCCGTCTTCCCCTCACCGATATTCACCGTCACCTTGATGGCAATATTCGTGCGCAAACTATCCTCGATTTAGGTCGCGAATTTAATCTCTCCCTGCCCGCCAGCACACTGGAAACACTGCGTCCGCATGTGCAGGTCACCCGCAATGAACCGGATCTGGTGAGTTTTCTGCAGAAACTCGACTGGGGGGTGAAAGTGCTTGGCTCTCTTGACGCCTGCCGCCGCGTGGCACTGGAAAATGTGGCGGATGCCGCACAGGCAGGCATCCATTATGCCGAACTGCGTTTCTCGCCGGGTTATATGGCGATGACCCACCAGCTGCCGGTTGCCGGTGTGGTTGAAGCGGTGATCGACGGTATTAAAGCCGGTTGCCAGCAGTATGATATTGATGTGCGTCTGATCGGCATCATGAGCCGCACCTTTGGTGAGCAGGCCTGCCTGCAGGAACTGGAAGGCTTTCTCGCACACCGCGACGGCATTACCGCAATCGACCTCGCCGGTGATGAGCTGGGCTTCCCGGGCAGCCAGTTCCTCAGCCACTTTAACCGCGCGCGTGATGCCGGTTTCCGTATTACCGTCCATGCCGGAGAAGCCGCTGGCCCGGAAAGTATCTGGCAGGCCATCCGTGAACTGGGCGCAGAGCGTATCGGCCACGGCGTGAAAGCCGTGGAAGATCGCGCGCTGATGGATTTCCTCGCCGCGCAGCAGATTGGTATTGAATCCTGCCTGACATCTAATCTGCAGACCAGCACTGTCGCACAACTGAGTCAGCACCCGCTGGCGACCTTCCTGGATCATGGTATCCTTGCCACTATTAACACCGATGATCCGGCGGTACAGGGGATTGAAATTGCCCATGAATATCAGGTCGCTGCGCCGCAGGCTGGGCTGACTGCGCAGCAGATGCGTACCGCACAGGAAAATGGTCTTAAAATTGCGTTCTTAAGTGACGCCGAGAAGCAGCGTATTCGGGCCAAAATCGCCGCCTGATACTCGCGCGGGGAGACTCACTCCCCGCGATAACGTGCTTCCATTGATTTTTGCAGCGCCAGAAGTGGGCGCCCTTTGTTATGCAGTCTCAAGATGAGAGAAACCGATCAATGCGTGAGAATTATTTTTCCAACAGTGACAAAAATGAGGCCATCAGGCAATTTCTGAGCGACAGTCTGCAAAAGTATGGCGAAATTAACTATGTCTACGGTGTGATGAACAAAAGGAACACCGATGAGATGGTTATTATCAGTGACCTGTCTGACGAACTGGTGAATAACTACCTCGATAATAAACGTCAGAATATTGATCCTGTCATTATTAATGCGCTGAACCGTATCTCCTCTTTCCCGTGGAATGAGGATATGACGATTAACTCGCAATGGACTGTCAGGAAAGTGTTTGAACCCGTCAGTTCCTTCAGTGGCTATGCCTTTATCGTCCATGATCATAACAATAATCTGGCGATATTATCGCTGTATATGAACAAGCTGACCCGCGAAGAGATAGAGAATAACATCATCAGTCATAAAGATGAAATTCAGGGGCTGTTAATTCGCACCCATGAAATGATGCTGAATGCCTACCACGAAGAAGCCGAAGAAGCAAAATTTGTCCTCACCACCCGCGAGTCTGAAATCCTCTACTGGAGCAGTACCGGCAAGACCTATACCGAAGTCGCCGATACGCTGCACATTACCGTTAGCACTGTTAAATTTCATATCGCAAATGTTGTAAAAAAAATGGGTGTAAAAAATGCCAAACACGCTATCAGCCTGGGGAAAGAGCTCAATATGGTCACGCCACTCGTAAAAAAACATAAAAAACTCGCATGATATTATTTAGTAAAACTCGCGAATCATTTGTTTGGATATCAACTAATTGATATCCAAACAAAAAATCCAGCATGACTTAAAGTTATTTCTCTAGCCACATTCAGACCCCCGCGTATTGTCCTTCTTATTTTCATGCGATACCGTAATAACCACCCCAGACGGTTACGGAGATTTTTTCGCATTTAAAAAACATTCAAGAGAAAATTCTTATTATTCAAATCACTCTTTCAGAAAATATTATAAGGATACATAAAATGAAATGCAGACATGCCAAAAATACCGATTTAGACAAAGTATGTGATATTCTGACCACCGCTTTTTATAATGAACCCGTTCACGTAGTAATATTTCCTGATGACCAAACGCGTTACGAATTACTGTGGCGATTCTTCCGTCTTTATGTCGAACTCGCCATGGAGCGTGGCGGAATCATTCTTGCCGAAAATAATGCGGGTGCACTGGTTTATTTCCGCCCGGGCGGTATGGAGATGACACCTGAAGACGCGGCATCATTCGACAGTAAAATACGTGAAGTCTGTGGTGTTAATTATGAAACCGCGGCAGCATTAATTACCGGCCTTGACAATTATCACCCACAAACGCCACCACATTATTATATCTCGCTGCTTGCGGTGCAGCCTTCAGAACGCGGAGGTAAAGTGGTGACGGCACTGTTTAATGAGCTGAATTCGATTCTGAATAAGAATAAATTCCCCTGCTATGCAGAGTGCACCCGCTACAGCACGCGCACATTGATCAGAAGATGGGGCTATCACGATTCCGGCGCCCCCCTGCACGTCGAAGGCTTTAACGACCTCTACCCGGTCTGGCGTGAGCCGCAATAAACAGCAGCCCGTCTGCTGACTGCAGATATGCAGCCAGCATCCAGTACCAGTAAAGGAGCGGCCAGCGGGCCGCTCCTGCTATTTACTTCAGCGACATTGTCTGGCGTTTTTCGGCAGACTGCTGACCCAGTTCGATCAGCTCCATCACCTGAATCGACTCTGCTGCGGTTACCGGGTTAGCACCGTGGCCATTTAACGCATCGCGGATCGCTGCATAATACGCCGGATAATTCCCTGGGATGGTGAGCAGCGCTTTCTCTACCATCACCTCACCATCTGCCAGCGTCAGCAGGCCGTCGCGCATATCGTAGCCCCAGTCTTCCTGTTGCGGACGCTCACCCGCTTTCAGACGATCTTCCTGCGGGTCCAGACCAAATTTCACGTAGCTGCCGCGCGTGCCGTGTACCTGGAAGCGCGCCGACTCCGCCGCTACCAGCATACTGGCATGCAGCACCACGCGACGTTGCGGATAGGTCAGCACGGCATGGAAATAGTCGGTGGTTTGTGCGCCCGGGCGCAGCTCAGCCATATCAACGTTGATTGCCACTGGCGCGCCGAACAGCTGCAGTGCCTGGTCAATCACATGCGGCCCCAGATCGTACCAGATACCGCTTCCCGCACCTTTCATTTCACGCCAGCGCTGGCGCACCTGTGGGCGGTAACGGTCAAAGTGTGATTCAAGGTAACGCACTTCACCCAGCGAGCCGTCAGCCAGCAGCGCTTTCAGCGTCAGGAAATCGCTGTCCCAGCGGCGATTATGGAATACAGAAAGCAGCAGCCCTTTCGCCTGTGCCAGCGCATCCAGTTCACGCGCCTGTGACAGTGTCACGTTAAACGGTTTATCGACCACCACATGCTGCCGGCATTCAGCGCGGCTTTTGCCAGCGGGAAGTGGGTATCGTTTGGGGTGGGGATCACAATCAGCTGCAGGCTCGGGTCGTTAAACAGCAACTGCGGGTCATCAACAACCTGCACAGAAGGCCAGTCGGCGTGAACTTTTGCCGCATCACTGCTGGAAACTGCCGCCAGTTCCATCTCTGCCGTACCGGCAATCAGTGGCGCATGGAAGGTTTTGCTGGCGTAGCCATAACCGATCAGGCCTACGCGAATTTTATCACTCATGAGCATTCCTCTTGTTCACTCGGCACCTGCCCGCAGTGGCCGGTTGGCCGTAGCGGACAGGCATTACCTTATGATTTAAAACCAATCAGGCGATGAGGACAAGGAGGATTCGGCTGAATTGTCGCTAGCCGGCACTGCGCGTTAAATCCCAGCTTTCCTGCGCCACCAGGGCATCATGGGCATCCTGGCTGCGGCGGCGGAAATCACTGGGGCTGACCCCCACCCGCTTACGGAATACGCGTGAGAAGTAGAGCTGGTCATCATAGCCGACATCCCGTCCCACGCTGGCAATCGGTTCCTGGCTGGTCTGCAGCAGCAGTTTGGCACGGATCACCCGCTGATCTTCGCGCCAGCGCAGTAAATTCACCCCCATCTGTTCACGGAACAGATGAGCAAGGCGTGATGGCGACAGGCAGACATATTTCGCCACCTCTTCCATCTTCACTTCCCCCGCCAGATTACCGGTGACGTACTGGCAGGCTTCGATCACCCGCGGATCGCGCACTTTCTGGTGTGAGCGCGGATCTTCCTCTACTGCCCGCAACAGCAGGCGTTCCAGCAGATTCATCGCCAGCTCTTCGGCAAAGCGACGTCCGGAGTTGTGAGTCTGTTCAATATTGGCAAACAGACGATCGAATTCACCACGCAGCGACTCCGGTAAGCGCAGACGCCCCACGCCCTGCGTTTCATCCTGCCACGTCAGCCAGTCATGCCAGTAGGCGCGCGGGCGGAAGTAGATCCAGCGATGGAACCAGCAGTCGCTGTCGGTGGCGCGGCCATAGTAGTGCGGGGTTTTCGGCTGGAACAGCAGCAGATCGCCGGGTTCGCAATCAAATGCCGCCGCACCATCAAACACCCGGCCGCGACCTTTAATCGTCAGGTTGAGGATATACCCTTTCATGCCCAGTGGCCGGTCGATAAAAAAGTCCAGCGGACCATTGGCCGTAATTGGCGTCAGCCCCGCCACCAGCCAGGCATTAAACGGATAACCTGGCAGCAACGGGTTGGATTGCTCGTCTGAAGGCGGACGATGGTACATATTTCCTCCGTAATCAGTAAGTTCAGAAGCAGGAGTTCATTTTTTTAAAGCCCATGCAGACGAACCAGCTCAAGCGTCGCATCGCTTTTTCCCCTCCCCCATAAAATGGGGGAGGGTCAGGGAGGGGGAACCCGTGGCACAGTCCTGAGTCGTTTCTCCCCCATCCCAGCCTTCCCCCATGACATGGGGGAAGGAGCCGTCCGTGCACAGACTTGACCGATCATTCAGCTGGTTTTTGCTTTCTGTTTGTAGCGGTCAAATATGACGGCTGCTAACAATATCAAACCACGCACCACATACTGTGAGAACGGCGAGATATTCAGTAAATTCATCGCATTCTCAACCGTGCCCAGAATCAGCACCCCGGCCACCACATACGAGATCTTACCGATCCCCCCTTTCAGCGAGACGCCACCCAGCACACAGGCCGAGATAACAATCAGCTCATACCCCAGAGAGGTCATCGGCTGGCCGCTGGTCATACGCGAAGCGAGGATAATCCCGGCGGCGGCGGAAACCAGACCAGAGAGGATAAAGATGATGATACGGGTACGCACCACCGGCACACCGGCCAGCCGCGCGGCTTCTTCATTACCGCCAATCGCCAGCGTATTGCGACCAAAGGTGGTTTTATTCAGCAGGAAACCAAAGATCACCATGGTGGCAATCGTCAGCCAGATTGGTGCGGGTAAGCCGAGCCAGTTGGCATAACCGAGGGTAAAGAAGGTTTCATCTTCAATCCCGACCGCTTTACCGTCGGAGAAGATATATGCCAGCCCGCGCACGATCTGCATGGTCGCCAGTGTGGTGATCAGCGCATTGATTTTCAGCCGGGCAATAACAAAACCGTTGACCAGGCCAGTAGCGACGCCCAGCAACAGCCCGGCCGCCACGCCGATCCACAGGCTTTCCGTCATATTGATCACTACCGCAGTGACCACCCCGGCACAGGCAATCACCGAAGCCACAGACAGGTCAAAGTCACCCGATGCCAGGCAGAACAGCATGCCACACGCCACCATGCCTGACATCGACATCGCCAGCCCAAGCCCTTTCATATTGATAAAAGTGCCGAAATTAGGCACGAAAATCATGCAGCCAATAAACACTACGGCAAACACCACCAGCATGCCGAAGTTATCCCAGATGCGACTCAGATTAACGCCGGAACGTGGCCGCGGTGGCGTCGTATTTGAGGTCGTTGATGAAGACATAACATCACTCCTGAATTCAGGCCACTGCCGCGGCCGCTTGAGAGGTTTTCGGCATGGCAAGGCCGAGCACTTTTGGCTCGCTGGCCTCGTCATGGTTAAATTCACCGGCAATCTCGCCTTCCCGCATTACCACAATGCGGTCAGCAAGGCCCATCACTTCCGGCAGATCGCTGGAGGCAAACAGCACCGCGATGCCCTGTGACGCCAGCGCATAGATCAGGTTATAAATTTCGTGTTTGGCACCGACATCAATACCGCGCGTCGGCTCATCGAGGAGGATGACTTTCATCTCTTCCGACAGCCAGCGGCCAAGGATCGCCTTCTGCTGATTACCGCCGGACAGATTCATCATCAGCTGATCCGCTGACGGGGTTTTGATATTCAGCGCCCTAATATGACGCGCGGCGTTACTGTTCTCCCAGTTGTGATTAATCAGCCAGCCCGCCGTGACATTGTTGCGCCGCGCGCTGATATTGATATTGTCGCGCACCGAGTGCACGGCAATAATCCCGTCGGCTTTGCGATCTTCCGGGCACAGCATTATCCCGGCGCGAATCGCGTCAGAGGGCTCGCTGATTTTCAGCTGCTCGCCATCCAGCCACAGTTCGCCGGACTTCAGCCGCGTACCGCCAAACAGTCCTTTCATCAGTTCGCTGCGCCCGGCACCCACCAGACCAAACAGCCCGACGATTTCCCCGGCTCGCATCTCCAGCGACACTGGCGTACGGACCCCTTTGGCATGCACCTCGTTTAAGCGCAGACGCACCTCGCCGGTTGGCCGCGGCGTGTAACCATAGATATCGCCGATTTCGCGCCCCACCATCGCCTGCACCAGCTGGTCGTGGCTGGTATGCGCCATATCATTAAAGGTGCGCACATAACGGCCATCTTTAAACACCGTAATCGCATCGCTGAGGGCAAAAATCTCCTCCATACGGTGCGAGACATACAACACGGTGCGCCCCTGATCGCGCAGATTGCGGATCACACGGAACAGATGCTCGATTTCACGCGCCGACAGCGAACTGGTCGGTTCATCAAACGCGATGATTTTGGCGTTACGCGCCAGCGCCTTGGCGATCTCCACCATCTGCCACTGACCGAGCGACAGGTATTTCAGCGGTGTATCCGGGTCGATATCCATTCCCAGATTCTTCAGCTGCAGCCCGGCTTCATAACGCAGCAGCGAACGACGCACCAGCCCACCTTTATGCGGCAACTGACCCAGATAGATATTTTCGGCGATGCTCATTTCCGGCACCAGATGCAGTTCCTGGTAGATGATCGCCACCCCGGCGTCCAGCGCCTCGGTGGTATGGTTAAAACGCACCGGCTGGCCTTTGATATGGATTTCTCCGCTGGTCGGCTGATAGCTGCCGCTGAGAATTTTTAACAGCGTCGATTTCCCCGCGCCGTTTTCGCCCATCAGCGCGTGAACCTGACCGGCATGGCAGTCAAAGCTGATATCCTGCAGCGCCTTCACGCCAGGAAAGGTTTTGCTGATGCCATGAAACGACAGGTATGCGGGTTCAGTGCTCATGGTTGTCTCCCTGTTGCTGACTTGACAGAACAAAGGGGCCTGACTCGCAGGCCCCGTTTCAGGCAATGGCTTACATCAGCCCTTTTTTCGCCAGTTCTGTTTTAAAGTTTTCACGGTTAATCAGCACCACATCGGTGACTTCGGTAAATTTGGCCGGTTCTGCGCCTTTGGTCACCCAGTCATACAGCATCTGGCTGCTCTTATAGCCATGCACGTCCGGGCTTGGCAGTAATGAGCCATAAAAACCGGTAGGCTGTGCTTTCGACAGCTCACTCACCGCGTCCACACCGTTAATGCCGATACCAATCACATCCGCCGCTTTAAAGCCCTGACCTTCAGTCGCGCGCACGCCACCCAGCACAGTGTTGTCGTTCATGCCGACAATCAGCCAGTGCTTCACTTCCGGGTGCTGAACCAGCAGCGAGTTGCCGGCATCGAACGCACCGGGGATATCATTAGATTTGGTGGGAACCTGGTAGATCTGTTTTTCCGGGAAACCCGCGGCTTTCAGTGCCTCCATCGAACCGCCGGTACGACGACGCGCAGTATCCAGCTCATTGGCGGTAATCGCCATTACCGCGGTCTGTTTCACATCCCAGCCGCGTTTCTGCATCTCTTTATACAGCTCCTGCCCCTGGCGTTCGCCAATTTTGGTCGCCGCCATCATCACCAGCGGCACGGTATCCATCGGTTTGCCTTTCGCGTTGACAAACTGATCGTCCACCGCGATCACCTTCAGGTTATAGCTGCGCGCTTTGGCGACAATCGCCGAACCGAGTTTCGGATCGGGTGTGCAGATAACAAAACCTTTCGCGCCGCTGGCCGCCAGGCTGTCGATGGCGTTAAGGGTTTTCTCGCCATCCGGCACGGCGATTTTGATCACATCAAAACCTAAATCTTTACCGGCCTTATCGGCGAATTTCCACTCCGTCTGGAACCAGGGCTCCTCTGGCTGTTTCACCAGAAAACCCAGTTTCAAATTTTCGGCGATAGCCGATTGTGACATAACGGCAGCCAGTCCAACGGCGGCTAACGCTTTAGTGAATTTATGCATGATGCTCTCCGGCTCAATGATGTTTTTTGCATGAGGTAAGCGAAACGGTGTAAACGATACCAGTCGATTTACTGCTGCTGTCACCGACCATAAATCAGCTAATTAGCGCATGAATCGCACAATAGCTGTACAACCGCTGGGCTAGTTGTAGCGAGAAAGAAATAAAAAATTGTAGAGCGCTATCACATCGTGGAATTACAGCAGGAACATCCATACATTCAGCAAATTTAACCGTCCGTTAACTTTTGCGCTCTGTCACAGAACCGGTCAGCACGACAGAAATGTGCATATTTGCAGCCGCAGATGACTAACGGCTGACGGGCAACTTCTTAGCTTAATAAGCGTGGTTAGCAAAGTGCAGGCACAGGGAACAGGGTCATCTCCGGAAAGACGCTTTTCGTCGTCCATGACCACTCGGCCCGCGCCGTCCATGGCGCGGGACGCTTTCCTGCGCGGCCCCTGTTCCCTGTGCTTTGCCTTTCTGCTTTCTGATTATCAGTGACTAAAGGCTTAACAGGAGAACCCCGATGCGTGCTGGCGCCATTACGATTGGCCTGGATTTTGGCAGTGATTCGGTACGCGCGCTGGCGGTGGATTGCCACAGCGGCGCGGAACTACAGAAGCAGGTGGTCGCTTATGCGCGCTGGAAAGCGGGCAAATACAGCGATCCGAGCGTTAACCGCTTCCGTCACCATCCGCAGGATTATATTGATGCGCTGGAACAGGCGATCACCGGCGTGGTGGCGGCATTAAGCGCCGGGCAGCGCGCCAGTGTGGTGGGCATTGGTGTCGATACCACAGGTTCCACTCCGGCGCCGATTGACGCCGAAGGCCGGGTACTGGCACTGCGACCGGAATTCGCCGACAACCCGAACGCCATGTTTGTACTGTGGAAAGACCATACCGCCATCGAAGAAGCCGAGGCGATTAACCAGCTGTGTCGCAGTGGCGAGCATCCTGATTACTCACGCTATATAGGCGGCGTTTACTCCTCTGAGTGGTTCTGGGCGAAGATCCTTCATGTCTCACGTGAAGATGCCGCGGTACGTGAAGCTGCCGTCTCCTGGGTCGAACTGTGTGACTGGGTGCCTGCACTGCTGAGTGGCACCACCCGCCCGCGTGACCTGCGCCGCGGTCGCTGCGCCGCCGGGCATAAATCACTCTGGCATCCTGAATGGCAGGGTCTGCCGCCTGCAGAGTTTCTGAATGCACTCGATCCCCTGCTGACTCACGATCTCGATTTCCCGCTGTTCCGCGAAACCTGGACCGCTGACGTGCCGGTGGGCTTTCTCAGCACCGAATGGGCGCAGCGGCTGGGCCTGTCGACAGAAGTGGTGCTGTCTGGTGGTGCATTTGACTGCCATATGGGCGCGGTCGGCGCGGGCGCGCAGCCACACACCCTGGTGAAAGTGATTGGCACCTCTACCTGCGACATTCTGATCGCTGATGCCACACGCGTGGGTGACCGTGCCATTAAAGGCATCTGTGGCCAGGTCGATGGCAGCGTGGTGCCTGGCATGATCGGCTTCGAAGCGGGTCAGTCGGCTTTTGGTGATATGTATGCCTGGTTCAGCCGCCTGCTGAGCTGGCCATTGCAACGGGCGGCGCAGCAACAACCTGCTCTCGCGCCGCAAATGGAGGCGCTACAACAGGATCTGCTGCGCGAACTGACGCAGGCGTGGGTGGAGAATCCCCAGCTCGACCATCTGCCGGTAGTGCTGGACTGGTTTAACGGTCGCCGCACGCCGTTCGCCAATCAGCGCTTAAAAGGCGTGATTACCGATCTTAATCTCGGCACCGACGCACCGACGCTGTTTGGCGGTTTTATCGCCGCCACCGCCTTTGGCGCACGCGCGATTATGGAGTGCTTCGAACAGCAGCAAATCAGCGTGGAAAACGTGCTGGCGCTGGGCGGCATTGCGCGCAAATCCCCTGCCATCATGCAGGTACTGAGCGATGTGATGAACCGTCCGCTGGATATCGTCGCCTCCGACGAATGTTGCGCGCTGGGTGCGGCGATCTTTGCTGCGGTTGCCGCCGGAGTGCATGCGGATATTGCCGCTGCACAACAGCATATGGCCAGCCCGCTGGATACCACCCTGCAGCCGGACGCCACGCGTGTGGCGCGCTATCAGCAACTGTATCAACGCTACCAACACTGGTGTGAGGCTGCGGAACCGCAATATGCCTCGCGCAATTCATCCGTCACACAGGAGTAACTTTATGGAACAGGTTAACGCGCTTAGCGTGTGGTTTGTCATTGGCACACAGCATCTGTATGGCGCGGAGACGCTGCGTCAGGTGGAGCAGCATGCACAACAGGTGGTTGACGGGCTGAATCGCGACGCCGGATTGCCGTTTAAACTGCAACTGAAACCGCTGGTAAAAAGCCCGGATGAGTCACTGGCGCTGTGCCGCGAAGCCAATTATGACACCAGTTGCCTTGGCATCATCACCTGGCTGCACACCTTCTCGCCGGCGAAAATGTGGATTGGCGGACTGTCGATTCTGAATAAACCGCTGATGCAATTCCATACCCAGTTTAATGCCGCGATCCCGTGGGACAGCATGGATATGGACTTTATGAACCTGAACCAGACCGCACACGGCGGCCGCGAGTTCGGTTTTATTGGCGCACGTATGCGTCTGCAGCACAGCGTGATCACCGGACACTGGCAGGACCCGGTCAGCCATCAGCGTATTGGTAAATGGATGCGGGCTGCGGCAGCGAAACTCGCCAGCCAGCATCTGAAAGTGGCGCGCTTTGGCGACAATATGCGTGAAGTGGCCGTCACCGAAGGCGATAAAGTCGGTGCGCAGATCCAGTTTGGCTATGCGGTAAATGGCTGGGGCGTCGGCGACCTGGTGGAAGTCATTAATCAGGTTTCTCATGGCGATGTCAGCGCGTTGATCGATGAATACGAAAGCCAGTATCAGTTCAGCGCGGTGGCGGCGGTTAATGGCGAGAAACGCCAGAATGTGCTGGATGCCGCGCGCATCGAACTGGGCATCAAACGCTTCCTCGAAGCCGAAGGCTGCAAAGCCTTTACCACCAATTTCCAGACCCTGCACGGCATGACGCAGCTGCCGGGACTGGCGGTACAACGCCTGATGGGCCAGGGCTACGGTTTTGCCGGTGAAGGTGACTGGAAAACCGCGGCACTGCTGCATATTTTCAAAGTGATGGCGCAGGGCCTGCCAGGCGGCACCTCCTTTATGGAAGATTACACCTACCACTTTGCGCCGAATGACGATCTGGTGCTTGGCTCGCATATGCTGGAAGTGTGTCCGTCAATCGCCCGCGAAGCGAAACCGCTGATTGATGTGCAGTATCTCGGCATTGGCGGCAAAGCTGATCCGGCGCGTCTGATCTTCTCCGCGCCTGCAGGACGCGCCGTCAATGCCAGCGTGGTGGATATGGGCGATCGTTTCCGTCTGCTGGTCAATGTGGTCGACGCCATTGAACAGCCGCAGCCACTGCCGAAACTGCCGGTGGCACGCGCCATCTGGCGTGCTCAGCCGTCACTGGCGACAGCGGCGGAAGCGTGGATTCTCGGCGGCGGTGCGCACCATACGGTCTTCAGCCAGGCACTGGATGTGGAAGATATGCGCCTGTACGCCGAGATGCATGGCATTGAAGCGCTGGTGATTGATAACGAGACGACCCTGCCAGCATTTAAAGACGCGCTGCGCTGGAATGAGGCGTACTACCGGCTGAATCAGAAGTAATTTCGCAACGGCATGCTCTGCGTTCAGTATCGGGGATCGCCAGCGCGAAAAACGGTCACTGAACCGCCCCTTCCTCATTTTATGAGGGAGGGAATGTTATGCCCCTTCCCCCCGCTGGCGGGGGGAAGGCTGGGATGGGGGAGCTGACGGCTCAGCATCTCAGTCGCCAGTTCCCCCACCCTAACCCTCCCCCATTTTATGGGGGAGGGAATCCGTTCTGTGGTGACTGTCAGAACAGCATTCATCAATACACAACTTCAACACTTCAACAATCCAACAATCCAACAATCCAACAATCCAACAATCCAACAATCCAACAATCCAACAATCCAACAATCCAACAATCCAACAATCCAACAATCCAACAATCCAACAATCCAACAATCCAACAATCCAACAATCCAACAATCCAACAATCCAACAATCCAACAATCCAGCGATTGAATGATTCAACGATTAAACGATTCAATGATTCAATGATTCAATGATTCAATGATTCAATGATTCAATGATTCAACATCAATACCCACCGCAACACAAAAGCTCAAAGCACAGGGAATACGGTCAGAAGAGGAAAGCGTCCCGCGCCAGGGATGGTGCGGGCCGAGCGGCCATGGATGGCGAAAAGCGACTTTCCGATCTGACCGTATTCCCGGTGCAGACTCAGAACCCACAGCGACACCTCGCCCACAGAGACAACAAAACACCGGCCAATACAGACAAAACGCGCAAGAATTTGCAGCCAGGAGAAACCCAGGATCGTCGCTGTAACACCATGCCGCACAGAGTTTTCGCGGCAAGATCGGCAGCTGCACAGAGAACCCTGTCAGCGCCGCAAAAATGAAAAAATCGCCATCCCTGACGACCCGAACTGCGCCGTCCATAGCGCAAGGCAGTATCCTCCGTTGAACGGGTTCCCCGCGCCCTGACGATATGCATTGCTGCTTACCTTTCCAGCTCCACTGGTTTTCAGTAGCCTGAAGGCGAAGACACGCAAAGGCACCTTTGTTTACAGCAAACCTGTCTAAGAGTGCAAACGCTTCACCGGCGCATTCTGCTGACGATCCCAAATCACCGTCAGCAAGCGCTGCAGTGCAATAAAACCAAACAACAGAATACCAATGGCAATCTTGGTCCACCACGAACTCAGCGTGCCATCAAAGTTAATCCAGGTCTGAATCAGCCCCTGAATCAGCACACCAAACAACGTTCCCAGCACCGTACCGACACCGCCAGACAGCAGCGTGCCGCCAATCACCACCGACGCAATCGCATCCAGCTCCACGCCCATCCCCGCCAGCGCATAACCCGCCGAGGTGTAAAGGGAAAACACAATCCCCGCCAGCGTCGCCAGCCCGGATGACAGCATATAAATTTTTACCGTCGTGGCGCGGGTAGAAACCCCCATCAGCTGAGCCGAAGTCATATTGCCGCCAATGGCGTACACCTGATTACCGAAACGTGTGCGATGCGCCAGCAGTATCCCGGCCACCACCACCACCAGCATCATCACCGCCAGCAGACTCAACCGCCCGCCGCCAGGTATCCGCCATGCCAGCGATGACAGCGTCGAATACAGTGGATGATCAATCGGAATCGAACTTGCCGCCACCAGATAACTGCAACCCCGCAGGAAAAACATCCCGGCAAGGGTAATAATAAATGCCGGGATCTTGAGCGCATCAATCAGCCAGCCCATCATCGCGCCAAACGCCGAGCCCGCCAGCAGAATAATGCTGAACGCCAGCCACGGCGACAGCCCAAAATCGCCAATGGCGCGCGCGAGAAATACTCCGGTAAACGCAATCACCGCGCCCACCGACAAATCGATACCGCCGGAAAGGATCACAAACGTCATCCCCACCGCGATAATGCCAAGAAACGCGTTATCCGTCAGAATATTGCAAATCACCCGTGTCGAGGCAAAACCGGGAAACTGACTCAGGCAAAACAGATAACCGGCAACAAACACCAGCAGCGTAATCATTAAGGGTAAATGGCGTTTAATCACGACGTGGCCCTCGCTTAAATAACTGGATAAAACGTGGCGACTGCAACAGCAGCACACACATCACCACCACCGCCTTGACCACCTGATTCAGCTCGGGCGGGAAACCGGACAGCAGAATGCCGGTATTCATTGCCTGAATAATCAGCGCGCCAATCAACGACAACAGCAGATTAAAGCGCCCGCCCATCAGCGACGCACCACCAATCACCACCGCCAGAATCGCATCCAGCTCCAGCCACAGTCCGGCATTATTGGCATCCGCGCCACGAATATCCGCCGCGACAATCAGCCCGGCCACCGCCCCACACAGCCCGCTCAGTGCGTAAGTCGCCATCACCACCAGCCAGCCCGTTACCCCGGCATTGCGCGCCGCGCGCAGATTAATCCCCACCGCTTCAATAAACACCCCCAGCGCGGTTTTACGCGTCACCAGCCAGACCAGCAACGCCACCAGCAACGTAATCCATACCGGCACCGGCAACAGCCACAACGTCCCGCTGCCAATACGCGCCAGCGCATCACTGTTAAAGGTGACAATCTGCCCCTGGGTAATCAACTGGGCGATACCGCGCCCGGCCACCATCAGAATCAGCGTGGCGACAAACGGCTGGATACGCAGCAGCGCCACCAGCACCCCATTCCATAGCCCGCAGGCCAGCCCGCTGCCAAGCGCGGCGAACACGACAATAGTGACACTGTAACCCTGCACCGTCATGGTTGCCGCAGTCGCACCCGCAATCGCCATCACCGCACCGACCGACAGATCAATGCCGCCGGTGGCAATCACCAGCGTCATACCAATTGCAAGCAACGCTACCGGCGCGGCACGGTTAAGAATATCGATGGGGCTGCCAAACAGACGGCCATCCTGCAGATGAATGGCAAAGAAGTTATTTGCCACCAGGCTGTCGACCAGCAGCACCAGAATCAGCGCCGCCAGCTGCGGCATCCCTGGGGGAAGTTTACGTTTCGGCATGCGCGGCTTCTCCCGGTTAATATCGGTCTCAAGCATGTTGCGCCCCTCCGTCAGCAATCGCGTTGACAATCGAGGCCACAGAGAGTTGTTCCAGTGGAATTTCCGCCACCTGACGGCGATCGCGCAGGATCAGCACGCGATCGGCATACCCCACCAGCTCCTCCAGCTCAGAAGAGATCACCAGCAACGCCAGACCATCGGAGCACAGCGATTCAATCAGACGAATAATTTCCGCATGCGCACCGACATCAATCCCGCGTGTCGGCTCATCGAGGATCAGAAACTGCGGACGGGTCACCAGCCAGCGCGACAGCAACACCTTCTGCTGATTGCCGCCAGATAACAGCTCCACCGGTTGTTCCGCATCCGGGGTGCGAATGCCGAGACTTTTAATAAAGCGGTCGGCAATCTCCTGCTGCTCACGCCGTTTAATCGGCCGCAGCCAGCCACGCTGCGCCTGCAGCGCGAGAATAATATTCTCCCGCACCGAAGCAGCACCGATGATGCCGTCCGTTTTGCGATCTTCCGGGCAAAATCCCATACCAAGATGCGATGCCTGCGCCGGACTGCGAATAGTGCGCGGCTTGCCCTTCACTTTCGCGGTGCCGCTGTCGGCGCGACGAATGCCAAACAGCAGTTCCGCGGTCTCCGTGCGCCCCGAACCCAGCAGCCCCGCCAGTCCCACCGCTTCTCCCGGCCGCACCTGCAGGCTGAAGGGTTCAATGGTGCCTTTTTTACCGTAATTCTCGAACTCCACCACCGGCTGATTACTGCGCAGCGTACTGCCGGCACGCTGCAGTGCCGTTTCCAGCAGCTCGCGCCCCAGCATCAGCTTGATCAGTTCAAGACGCGGCAGACTGGCTGTGTCGCGGGTGGCAATAAACTGCCCGTTGCGCAGCACGGTAATGCGATCGCTGATGCGATACACCTGGTCGAGAAAATGGGTGACGTAAATCAGCGCCATCCCTTTTTCCCGCAGCTGCTGCATCAGGGTAAACAGCATCTCCACTTCACTGGCATCCAGGCTGGCGGTCGGTTCATCCAGAATCAGCACCTGGGCGGAGAGATCGACCGCGCGGCAGATGGCAATAATCTGCTGCATCGCCACCGAATACTGTCCCAGCGGGCGGGTCACATCCAGTTCAAAACCATAGTCGAGCAATAACTGCGTGGCATTGCGTACCAGCGCCTTGCGATCAATCATGCCAAAACGGCGCGGTTCGCGGCCAATAAACAGATTATCCGCCACGGACATATTGGGCAGCAGATTGACCTCCTGATACACGGTGCCAATCCCCATCTGCTGCGCCTGCGCGGTATTATGCGGGTGAATCGCCACGCCATTCAGCGTGACGTGACCGGCATCGCGCGTATATACCCCGGTCAGCACTTTGATCAGGGTCGACTTACCCGCGCCGTTCTCCCCCAGCATCGCCATAATTTCACCGCGTCTGATGCTAAACGAGACATTATCCAACGCCTTCACACCGGGGAAAACTTTGCTGACACCGTTAATCTCTAACAGCGTTTCCTCTGACTGCGTGGTCATAAACATCGCCTCTCAACAGGAAAAAGCCGCCGGAGACATAGCCTGTCCCATGACTGCCTGGGGTGGCTGTGGCTCAGGCGGCGTGATGCCTCAGTTGCTTGTCTTAGTAACCCATACCTTTTTTCTTATCTAACTCGGTTTGCGCATCAGCAGGCTGATACAACCGGGATTCAGTCTGGATAACTTTCGGAGGGATAGTGCCGTTTTGTTTGAATTTCTCCAGCGCGTCGATAGCTGGTCCGGCCATATTTGGCGTCAGCTCAACACTGGCATTCGCTTCTCCTGCCAGCATCGCTTTAAATATATCCGGTACGCCATCAATCGAGCCGGTGAGAATATCTTTGCCCGGTTTCAGCCCCGCTTCTTTAATTGCCTGAATCGCGCCGATCACCATATCGTCGTTATGGGCGTACACCATGCAGATATTTTTGCCGTTATTTTCTGCCTTAATAAAGCTTTCCATTACCTCTTTACCCTTACTGCGGGTAAAGTCGCCGGATTGTGAACGGATGATTTTGATATTTTTGCTGTTCGCGATGGCCTCAGCAAAACCTTTTTTGCGGTCAATCGCCACACTCGCACCAACGGTTCCCTGTAACTCAACCACATTACAGGTTTTATCGCCGACCTGTTTGAGCAGCCATTGGCCAATCAGTTTGCCTTCCAGCACGTTATCTGCCGTCACGACTGACATATACAGCGATTTGTCTTTGACCACGATAGCGCGGTCCAGTAGAAATACCGGGATCTTCGCATCCTTCGCTTCTTCCAGTACCGGCTCCCAGCCGGTCTGCACCACCGGAGCAATAAAAATGGCATCCACGCCCTGCGCAATAAAGGAGCGCACCGCCTTAATCTGGTTCTCCTGTTTTTGCTGGCCATCGGCAATTTTCAGTGTAATACCGCGTTTGGCCGCTTCGCTTTTCGCCACATTGGTTTCTGCTGCACGCCAGCCTGATTCTGAGCCGACTTGCGAAAAACCCACCGTCATCTCTGCCGCCAGTGCAGAGCCCGAGAGTGCCGCACTCACCAGGGTGGTTAAGAGTAAACGCTTCCACATAATCTTTATTCCTCTGATGGGAGATTGCTGTATAGGGTAAAGCCCCTAAAGCCTGGACTATTCAGCAGGGAACAATGTCGACGCAGTTCACAAAATGCCGCGAATTAAACAGCTTACGTTATTATTGGGTCTTTTACGTCAGGCAACATATGGAATTTTTACCTGCCTCAGGTTATTTATCGGTTAAATATTTCCAGTAAACTGAAGCGGTTAACAGACGGTGGTTTGAAAGCGATTACAGCACCACGTAAATATCTGTCATTTTCCCCGGCTCATTCGTAAGGCAAGAAATTATCGAATCTGTGATAGTTCGCACACTGAGCACGGAATAACACTTTTTAGCGTTCACAGCGGGTAAAGTTTTACTGATGAGAAAAAACGGCTATTTGTCCAGGCATGCAACGACAGTTTCATTACCATGAAAAGAAATTTCATTAGCAAAAAAAGTCGCCAGCAGCGAGACTTGTTCCGGAAAACTCTCAAAACCTCCCTTTTGTGCGCTCCTGTCATCAAATTTTCGTTTTTTGCTGTTTTTTTACTCAGCTAACTCTGGACAGACTTATCCGTCTCCCTATACTAAACGATTCATTTCCAACGAGCTGATGGCCATTATGACAGCGCAAGATTACTTGTTAAAATTCCGCAAAGTGAGCACTTTAGAGACTCTGGAAAAATTATTCGATCATCTTAATTATTCGCTGAGTGACGATAAAGAGATTCTGAATATGTATCGTGCCGCCGATCATCGTCGCGCCGAAATCGTGTCCGGAGGGCGCCTGTTTGACCTCGGTTGCGTGCCGAAATCCGTCTGGCGGTACGTCGTATAATGACTGATTCCCATTCTGCACCGCGTATCGGCGGCTGGCTGTTGCTGCCGCTGGCGTGGCTGATTATGACTCTGCTGACCAGCGCACTGGTGCTGGCGATGTATCTCAGCGCCCTGATGAATCCGGCACTGCGCGAGGCGCTGCTGAATAACACCCAGGCCTTTACCCTGCAGTGGACGCTGTCGCTGGCGACGTCGCTGGCAATGTGGATTTACAGCATCTGGGTGACATGGCTGTTCTGCAAACGGTCACGCCGCCTGCCACGCCACTACATTATCTGGCTGCTGCTGACGGTCGTGCTGGCGATCAAAACCTTTGCTTTTTCCCCGGTCAGCGATAACGCCGCCCTGCGCACGTTGCTCATTGCGCTGCTGGTCACCTCCGTGCTGGTTCCTTACTTTAAGCGGTCAAAACGGGTAAAAGAGACGTTTATTACCCGATAAACGCAGGGAAAATCGTCAATAATTTAATCCTGAGTGCGATCGTAAACCCGCTTCAGACTATGGATATTGAGCTGAGGCCGCTTATCACCGATAATGAGCGGCTTTTATTGATCCCCCGGGCGTAACAAATGACCGAATACCTGCTACTTTTTGTCAGCACAGTGCTGGTGAATAACTTCGTATTAGTGAAGTTTCTCGGCCTCTGTCCTTTTATGGGCGTTTCCAAAAAACTGGAAACGGCAATTGGCATGGGACTCGCCACCACATTCGTTATCACCCTGGCTTCGATCTGCGCGTGGCTGGTGAATCACCTTATTCTGCTGCCACTCGACCTCGTCTATCTGCGCACCCTCTCCTATATCCTGGTGATCGCCGTCACCGTACAGTTCACCGAGATGGTGGTACGCAAAACCAGCCCATCACTATATCGCCTGCTGGGTATCTTTCTGCCGCTGATTACCACCAACTGCGCCGTGCTTGGGGTGCCGCTGTTAAGCGTTAACCTGAATCATACCTTCCTGCAGGCGGGGATGTACGGTTTCAGCGCCTCAGTTGGTTTCACCCTGGTGATGGTGCTGTTCGCCGGTATGCGTGAACGGCTGGTGCTGGCCAATGTGCCTGCGCCGTTTAAGGGTTCCTCCATCGCGCTGATTACCGCGGGACTGATGGCGCTGGCATTTATGGGCTTCTCGGGGTTGGTTAAGTTCTGATGTCTGCAATCTGGATCGCAATTATTGCTGTAAGTGCACTGGGACTGGCGTTTGGCGCCATTCTCGGTTACGCCGCACGCCGCTTTAAAGTCGAAGCGGACCCGATCGTCGAACAAATCGATGAGATTCTGCCGCAGAGCCAGTGTGGCCAGTGCGGCTACCCAGGCTGCCGCCCGTATGCTGAAGCGGTCGGCAATAACGGTGAAGCGATTAATAAATGCGCGCCAGGCGGTGAGCAAACCATGCTGAAGCTGGCGGCGTTGTTAAACGTCGAACCGCAGCCGCTGGACGGTGGCGAAGAAGTGCAGGCCCCGGTGCGTACCGTCGCCTGGATCGACGAAGAAAACTGCATCGGCTGTACCAAGTGCATTCAGGCCTGCCCGGTCGACGCCATCGTCGGCGCGACACGCGCCATGCATACTGTACTGAGCGATGTGTGTACGGGCTGCGACCTGTGCGTCGCGCCCTGCCCGACCGACTGTATTGAAATGCGCCCGGTTGCCACAACGACGGCTAACTGGAAATGGGATTTGAATACCATTCCGGTGCATGTTGTTTATGAAGAGCGTATTCCTGTGGATAGCCATGCGTAATCTGTTTAATTTCCTCAAGAAAGATCGTATCTGGGACTTCGATGGCGGCATTCATCCGCCGGAGATGAAGACCCAGTCGAATGGCACACCGCTGTGCCAGATCCCGTTGCCGAGCCAGTTTATTATTCCGCTGAAACAACATATTGGCAGCGAAGGTGAACTCTGCGTTGCACCTGGCGATAAAGTGCTGCGCGGCCAGCCGCTGACCTTTGGTCGTGGCCGTATGCTGCCGGTACACGCGCCAACCTCCGGGACGGTCGAGCGAATTGCGCCGCATATTACCGCGCACCCGTCAGGACTGGCGGAAATGTGCGTGTTTATCATCCCCGATGGTGAAGACCGCTGGATTGAGCGTGAAACCGTCAGCGATTATCGCCAGCTGACGCGTGAAGACGTGGTCAACCGTATTCATCAGGCAGGCGTTGCCGGTCTGGGCGGCGCGGGTTTCCCGACGGGCACCAAACTGCGTGGTGGCCTGCAGGGCGTCAATACGCTGATTATCAACGCCGCGGAGTGTGAACCCTATATCACTGCCGATGACCGTCTGATGCAGGACTGCGCGGCCGAAGTGCTGGAAGGTTCACGTATTCTCGCCTGGGTGTTACAGGCAGAACGGGTGCTGATCGGCATTGAGGACAATAAGCCGGAAGCCATCGCGGCGCTGAAACAGGCGCTGGGCGACAGCCGTGATTTGCAGCTGCGCGTGATCCCGACCAAATACCCTTCCGGCGGCGCAAAGCAGCTGACCAAAATTCTGACCGGCAAAGAAGTGCCGCACGGCGGGCGCTCATCCGATATCGGTGTGCTGATGCAGAACGTCGGCACCGCCTTTGCCGTGAAACGCGCGATTGTGGATGGCGAGCCGATTACCGAACGCGTGGTGACGCTGACTGGTGAATCCGTCGCCCGCCCGTGCAATGTCTGGGGCCGTCTTGGTACGCCAGTCAGCCATCTGCTGCGCTATGCCGGTTTTGCCCCGACTGCCGCACAGATGGTGGTGATGGGCGGTCCGCTGATGGGCTTTACCCTGCCGTCGCTGGATGTGCCGGTGGTGAAAATCTCCAACTGTATTCTTGCCCCTTCCGCCAGCGAAATGGGTAACAACGAGCCGGAACAATCCTGTATTCGCTGCAGCGCCTGTGCCGATGCCTGCCCAGCCAGTCTGCTGCCACAGCAGTTGTACTGGTACAGTCAGGGCGGCGATCACGAGAAAGCGCGCGCGCACTTTATCGATGACTGCATTGAGTGCGGCGCCTGTGCCTATGTTTGCCCGAGCAATATTCCGCTGGTGCAATACTATCGCCAGGAAAAGGCTGAGCTGCGCGCCATTGACCAGGAAGCCAAACGCACTGCCGAGGCAAAAGCGCGTTTCGAAGCACGTAAAGAACGCCTTGAGCGGGAAAAACTGGCACGCGAGCAGCGTCATGAGCAGGCGAAACGTCGGGTCAGCGCCAGCGACCAGAGTGAAATCAGCGCAGCACTGGCGCGGGTGAAAGCGAAACAGACAACGGTGGTTGATGAGTCTGCATTAGCGACGGCAGCTGCAGAACGTGAGGCTCGTAAAGCTGAAGCGCATGCACGCCAGGCAGAAGAACAGGCGGCAACCGCACCAGCCAGTAACCAGACTGACGATCCACGCAAAGCTGCAGTCGAAGCCGCCATTGCCCGTGCGAAAGCGAAAAAAGCAGCACAGGATACGCCAGCGCTAACCGCAGAAAAACCGGCTGACGCCAGCGAAGAGTCCGATCCACGTAAAGCGGCTGTTGCTGCGGCTATCGCCCGTGCGAAGGCCAAAAAAGCCGCTCAGTCTGTCGAGGCAGCACCGCCTGAACCACCGGCGACCTGCAGCGAAGAAAACACACCGCCAGTGAGCGAAGAAGCCGATCCGCGTAAAGCCGCTGTCGCCGCAGCTATCGCCCGTGCGAAAGCGAAGAAAGCGGCGCAGGCAGCAGAAGCCGCTCAGTCTGAGCCACCTTCAGCCAGCAGTGAAGAAAGTGCCCCACCAGTGAGCGAAGAAACCGATCCGCGTAAAGCCGCTCTTGCTGCGGCTATCGCCCGTGCAAAAGCGAAGAAAGCCGCGCAGGCCGCAGAAGCCGCTCAGTCTGAGCCACCGGCGACCAGCAGCGAAGGAAGCACTCCGCCAGTGAGCGAAGAAGCCGATCCGCGTAAAGCCGCTGTCGCCGCAGCCATCGCCCGTGCGAAAGCGAAGAATGCCGCACAGGCCGCAGAAGCCGCTCAGTCTGAAACACATGCAGCCAGCAGTGAAGAAAGCACCCCGCCTGTGAGCGAAGAAACGGACCCGCGTAAAGCCGCTGTTGCTGCCGCTATCGCCCGTGCAAAAGCGAAGAAAGCCGCGCAGGCCGCAGAAGCCGCTCAGTCTGAGCCACCGGCGGCGCAGGAAGCAAATACTGACAGCAACAGTGAAACTGACGATCCCCGTAAAGCGGCGGTGGCGGCCGCCATCGCCCGCGTAAAAGCGCGCAAAGCCGCGCAGCAGCATTCGGTGCAAGAGGAATAAATGGCTTTTCGTATTGCAAGTTCGCCCTACACCCACAACCGCCGCAGTACCGGCACGATTATGCTGCTGGTTCTGCTGGCAGCGATTCCGGGCATGGCTGCCCAGTGGTACTGGTTTGGCTGTGGGAATCTGATTCAGGTGGCGCTGGCCGCCGTTGTTGCCTGGGCAACAGAAGCCCTGATTCTGAAACTGCGTAACCAGCCGGTGATGGCGAATCTGGCGGACAACTCAGCACTGCTGACCGCCCTGCTGCTCGGCATTAGTATTCCGCCCCTGTCACCGTGGTGGATGATCGTTATCGGCACCGTCTTTGCCGTCGTCATCGCCAAACAGCTTTATGGCGGGCTGGGACATAATCCGTTTAACCCGGCGATGATTGGTTATGTGGTGCTGCTGATCTCCTTCCCGGTGCAGATGACCAGCTGGCTGCCACCCGCGCCACTGCAGTCAGTCACCCCAGGCTTGATGGACACACTCAGCATGATCTTTACCCACCACACGCTGGCGGGCGATACCATGCAGCAGTTACAGATCGGCATTGATGGCGTCAGCCAGGCAACGCCACTGGATAATTTCAAAACCGGTCTGCGCGCCGGTCACAGCGCCGAACAGCTGCTGGCACAGCCGATTTACAGTGGCGTAATTGCCGGACTCGGCTGGCAGTGGATCAATATCGGTTTCCTGCTGGGCGGCCTGTTCCTGTTGTGGACCAACAGCATCCGCTGGCATATTCCGGTCAGTTTTCTGCTGTCGCTGGCGTTTTGTGCCACGCTTGGCTGGCTGTTTTCACCGGAAACACTGGCATCACCACTGGTGCACCTGTTCTCCGGTGCGACCATGCTGGGCGCGTTCTTTATTGCCACCGATCCGGTGACCGCCTCCACCACCAATAAAGGCCGTCTGCTGTTTGGCGTGCTGATTGGTCTGCTGGTGTGGCTGATCCGCAGTTTTGGCGGCTACCCGGATGGCGTCGCCTTTGCCGTCCTGCTGGCGAATATTACCGTGCCGCTGATCGACTACTACACCAAGCCGCGCGTCTACGGCCATCGTAAGGAGTAACACTGTGAGCATGCTGGATTCCATCAGGAAGAACAGTGTCAGCCTGGCGCTGTTTGCGGTGGTCACCACTGGCGTTACCGCAGTGATTAACGCGGTGACCAAACCAACAATTGCCCACCAGACGGCATTGCAGCAGAAGCTGCTGCTCGATCAGGTAGTGCCGACAGAAATTTATGATAACCACATTCAGCAGGAATGTTACGTTGTCACTGATAAGGCGCTGGGCAACAATAAGCCGCACCACCTCTATCTGGCACGTATGAAAGATCAGCCAGTAGCAGCCGCTATTGAGAGTACCGCACCGGACGGCTATTCTGGTGAGATTCAGCTGCTGGTCGGCGCCGATTTCAATGGCAAAGTTTACGGGACACGCGTGGTCGAGCATCATGAAACCCCGGGGCTCGGCGATAAAATTGAGCTGCGTATCTCTGACTGGATCAATAGTTTTAATGGCAGGCAGATCAGCGGCCCGAACGACAGCCATTTCGCGGTGAAAAAAGATGGCGGGGATTTCGACCAGTTTACCGGCGCCACCATTACCCCGCGCGCCGTGGTTAACGCGGTAAAACGCACTACGCTATATGTCGCCACGCTGAAAAATCAGCTTGCATCGCTGCCTGAATGTGGAGGTTCGAATGAGTGAAGCCAAAACGCTGTTAGTGAATGGCCTGTGGAAAAATAACTCGTCACTGGTGCAGCTGCTGGGTCTGTGCCCGGTGCTGGCGGTGACCTCCACCGCCACTAACGCCCTTGGCCTGGGTCTGGCGACCACCATGGTACTGACCATTACTAACAGTGCTATCTCGCTGTCGCGCCACTGGACGCGGCAGGATATCCGTATTCCGGTTTATGTCCTGATTATCGCCGCGGTAGTGAGCTGCGTGGAGATGCTGATCAACGCCTATGCCTACGGTCTGTACCAGTCGCTGGGGATCTTTATCCCGCTGATTGTCACCAACTGTATTGTGGTCGGCCGTGCCGAAGCGGTAGCGTCGAAAAGCAGCATTCCCCTCTCCGCACTGGATGGTTTTGCCACCGGCATGGGCGCAACCTGTGCGATGTTTGTGCTGGGCTGTATCCGTGAAGTGATTGGCAATGGCACCATCTTCGACGGCGCGGATCAGCTGCTGGGGTCCTGGGCCAAAGTGCTGCGTATTGAAGTGGTGCACTTTGATTCACCGATGCTGCTGGCCATGCTGCCGCCTGGCGCGTTTATTGGCCTGGGCATGCTGGTAGCCGGTCGCTATGTTATCGACAAGAAACTAAAAGAGCGTGCCGCTGCCCGTGCTGCGCAACAGCAGCGGGATGTACCTGACGGCCATACCGGGAAAGCGCTGTGAATAAAGATAAACGCGAGCAGATTCTGATCCGGCTGCGCGATAACAATCCACATCCCACTACTGAGCTGATGTTCAGCAGCCCGTTTGAGCTGCTGATCGCCGTATTGCTGTCCGCACAGGCGACCGATGTCAGCGTCAATAAAGCCACCGCGAAACTCTATCCGGTCGCCAATACCCCCGCAGCAATGCTGGAGCTGGGAGTGGATGGCGTAAAGGAGTACATCAAAACCATCGGCCTGTTTAACAGCAAAGCGGAAAATGTGATTAAGACCTGCCGCATTCTGCTGGAACAGCATAACGGTGAAGTGCCGGAAGATCGTGCGGCGCTGGAAGCCCTGCCGGGTGTGGGACGCAAAACTGCCAATGTGGTGCTGAATACCGCCTTTGGCTGGCCCACCATTGCGGTGGATACCCATATTTTCCGCGTCAGCAACCGCACCAATTTTGCGCCGGGTAAAAATGTTGAACAGGTGGAAGAGAAGCTGCTTAAAGTGGTGCCCGCCGAGTTCAAAGTTGACTGCCACCACTGGCTGATTCTGCATGGCCGCTATACCTGCGTGGCGCGTAAACCGCGTTGTGGCTCCTGCCTGATTGAAGACCTGTGTGAATACAAAGAGAAAGTTGAGATTTAAGGCAGGAAACGGATGTGACTTTCACGCCATGGCGTGACCTGCTTTCACTCGACCCGCGACGATTCTCCTGCACAACCCGTCTGCCTGCTCACCTGAGCATCTCCTGAAGAACATGAGCGTGAACCACGTTATCCGTGGTGCACGCCATTCAACTTACAACGTTAAGGAAGGTGCGATTTAATCATTCAAAGTTCTGTTCATGACTACAATGATTGCCGTTCATCTATCGTTTTCAGTGTTTTGGGCGGTTCTTTGTTCATTTACCATACGATGACAGGACGAAAAAATGGTTCCCATCGAATTAATCGCACCTTCCCTAACACTTACTGTCTTAATCAGCAGGTACAGGTATTCACTCCTGTACCTGTCGAATGCAAAATATTAGCAAGGCAGAAATAAGGCACTACGCAGGAAACACCAGCGATCACACCTTCCAGCACAGACAACTTCCTCATTCGGCACTAAGCTAATTTCATCCCCTTTCTCTGCCAAAGGATTACGCAATGAAACTGTTCGGTAAGCCCGGTGCCTGCTCACTCGCGGCGCATATTGTGCTGCGTGAATGCGGGCTGGATTTCACACTGGTCAATGTCGATTTGCGCAGCAAACAGACTGAGCGCGGCGAGGACTATCTGCTGATTAACAGCAAAGGTAAGGTGCCCGCGCTGCAACTCGATGATGGCAGCGTGCTGACCGAAGCCGCGGTGATTATGCATTACCTGGCAGACAGTAAAGCTGACCGTATGTTGCTGGCCCCTGCCGGCAGCCTGACGCGTTACCATACGCTGGAGTGGCTGAATTATATCGCCACTGAACTGCATAAAGGGTTTAACCCGCTGTTTCAGCCTGACACGCCTGCGGCATATCAGATGCAGCTGCGCGCGCAGCTGGAAGCGCGCTTTCGCTATGTCGATGAGCAGCTGCGCGAGAAACAGTGGCTGATGGGACTGCGCTTCAGCATTGCCGATGCTTATCTGTTTGTCGTCACCCGCTGGGCCAGAGCCGTGCAGCTGGATATCAGCCAGCTGAGCGCGCTGGAAAGCTGGTTCTTACGTGTTGCGCAACGCCCGGCGGTGATCGCAGCATTACAAGCGGAAGGCCTCGCGTTACCCGTCTGACCGCCCCGCATCACCCGCAACCTGTAGTGACAGACTTTGCAGGGATACTCTCGCACCGATTGTTGCCAAAATGAAACAATCCCGTCCCCCGCTTGTTGCGCATCAAAACTGTGCCAGTATGAATTCAACACAGAGGGCGCTGATACGCGCCAGATGTCTCACTCCCGAATCAGAGGTACAGGTTATGAGCAGCAAAAAAGTGCAGTGGAATGGTGGCTTACAGCCGGAAGCGGTCGAGATCCTGAAGAACGATGGCGGCATGATCGTCTGCCCGACCAAAGTGGGCTACATCATTATGACTTCCGACAAAGCCGGTCTGGAGCGCAAATTCGAAGCTAAACAACGTAACCGCAATAAGCCAGGCGTGGTGCTGTGCGGCTCGCTGGAACAGCTGAAAGAGCTGGCGCAGCTGAATCCGGAAATTGAGCAGCTGTATCAGCAGCACTGGGACGCCGATGTGCTGCTCGGTTGTATCCTGCCGTGGAAAGAAGAAGCACTGGCGCGTATCCCGGACGACGGTTCCAAAGAGCTGATGATGGATGGCCGCCAGACCAGCTGTTTCGTGATTAAATTCGGTATCCCGGGTGAAAAACTGGCAAAAGAACTGTGGGAAAACCACGGTAAATTCTCCTTCGCCAGCTCCGCCAACCCGTCAGGCAAAGGTAACCGTGGCCTGGTCGAAGGAATTGGTGGTCGCATTGAAGAGCGCGCAGACCTGATTATTGGCGCCAATGACTATGTGAAATCCATTCAGCCAAATGACAGCAATAAAACCCGTTACGAGCAGGGGGTGATGGTTTCGATGGTGGATGCCGACGGCACACTGGTGCCAGAGCAGAAAGGCGAACGTAAAGTCACGCCATGCCCGGTGCTGATCCGTAAGGGTCTGGACGTCGACAAAATTATGTCGATGATGTCCGATATCTTCACCAGCTGGGACTACCGCCACGGCGATTATTATTAAACCGTTGCCTGCTGACGGCTGGTCGTCACAGTCGGCAGCGGCGTGGAGCGGCAGAACAACACTGTCGCGCCATCGTCAGGCAACGGAGTCCTTCGCCTGCAAGGACTCCGCAGCCACACTCAGCAGAGAGTATCAAAAACTCTGCCAGTCATTGTCCGTGCCGACGGCGAGTGCCGTCACCGGTTTCCTCTGACTGAACGAAGGCAGACTGGCAGGGCTGAATGTTTTCTGACGATCAGCCTGGCCGAGAGAAAATGCCGCCACTAACTGATTCAGTGTTGTGGCCTGCTCCATCAATGAACGTGATGCGGCAGAGGCCTCCTCTACCAGTGCTGCGTTTTGCTGGGTGACATCATCCATCTGATTGACCGCCTGATGAACCTGACCAATGCCAAGCGACTGTTCCTGAGCAGCAACCGAGATTTCATCGACGATTTGTGTCACCTGACGTACGGCGTCCTTCATCTGCGCCATGTTCTCCCCTACGCCCTCAGCCAGGGTTGATCCCGCTTCAACGTAGCTTATTGACGCCTCGATCAGTTCCTTGATTTCCCGCGCCGAGGTGGAGGATCGCTGTGCAAGGCTGCGGACTTCTCCTGCCACCACCGCAAATCCCCGACCCTGTTCACCGGCACGTGCCGCTTCCACCGCCGCATTCAGGGCGAGAATATTGGTCTGGAAAGCGATGCCTTCAATCAACGCAATGATATCGTTGATCTTCGATGAGCTGTTGCGAATGTCAGACATGGTCGCCAGCATGTTGTTGACTCTGGTCACGCTGTCATCCGAAATATCCTGAGCATTTTTCGCCAGCTGACTGGCCAGCTGGGTATTTTCCGCCGTCTGGCGCACCGTTTCCGTCAGTTGCGCCATACTTGCTGCGGTCTGCTCCAGCGATGCTGCCTGCTCTTCTGTCCGCGAGGATAAATCTTCGTTGCCTACCGAGATCTGCGACGATGCGGAACTGACTGATTGTGCTGAAGCCTCAACGGCGGTCAGTGATGACGCGATATTATCCACCAGCTGATTGAACGCTTTCGCTGTCAGTCCAATTTCATCATTGCGCGAATCATCCGCGCGCAGTGTCAGGTCCAGATGCTGGCTGGCACGTTCCATAACCTGTCGCATGCCATTAAGGTAATTGCGGATCGCCAGTATCGTGCGCAGAGTGAAGAAACCGAGGATGAGGATGATCACCACCGAGCCACCAATCAGACCCCAGAGTGTCAGACTGTAAATGCTGCTGTTTTGGTCTCTTAGCATGCTGCCCATTTTGACATTCAGCTGCAGCTGCTGGTGATAAACCGCGATCAGCTGGCGTGCGGCCTCGCCAACCCCGGTACTCCCCTGCAATGCGCCCAGCGCGATGACATCGTTTTGCGCGCGCGACCCCGCCAGAAACACGGGCAGCTTCGCGTCAATCTCTCTGAGTATCGTCGCGGCTTTGTTGCTTATCTCGCGATCCTCTTCATCAGACACTCTGTTATCCAGATAATATTGATTAAGTTCTTTGATGTGATTAATTTCTTTATTGATCTCTTTCTCCACCTCATCCTGCCTGCGCGGATCTTTGGCACTCTGATGCCGATACATCCAGATCACCAGCATGTTGCTGCTGTCGACCATTTTGCCGATATCAGTTAATGAGGGGATAGTGTTTTCCTGCACATACTGAAAACGCGACTGGAAGCCACTTGTGACCATAACTGCGGCCACTACCATCACGATCAACGAACCAGAGAGTAATGAAAATGTCAGAAAAAGCCGTTGTGTAATTCGCGAATTCAGATAATAAGTGCAACGCTCGGACATGATTGTGGAGAGTGTAGGAGGAAGGGTTAACTACCGATA
>NZ_CBFFRK010000027.1:0-40766 GCF_965644245.1 Erwinia sp. V71 | reverse complement strand
AAACGGGTTCTTATGCCTTAGTTGTAAGTGTCTACCATGTCCCCGAACAAGTGTTCACTGTGTCCCCGGACCGTACACATCGTGAGGGTGGGGGATTAGGGGTTACAGCAGGCTCCAGAACGCATCAATCAGCGGCTCGTTGAGCCGTTTTTTCTGCACACACACGCCGAGATCAAACGGCGCTCCCAGATCAAGATTTTCCAGCACCAGTACCCGGTTGCGCACTGGCTCCGGGCTGTTTTCCAGTACCACATCCGGCAGCAGAGCAATGCCGCAGCCGAGCGCGACCATCGATACCATTGCTTCGTGACCGGAAACGGTAGCGTAAATCAGCGGGTTAGCGATGCGGTGGCGACGGAACCACAGGTCAATGCGTCGTCGTGCTGGCCCCTGCTCCGGCAGAATAAACGGGATTTGCGACCAGTCAGGTTCCGGCTGGGTTGTCTGCACACGTGCCGGACAGGCGAGCGCTGGCGCAATCATCACCAGCTGAATCATACCAAGGGTGGTGAAATCAATGCTGGCGGGTAAGGTTTCTGGTCGTCCGGCGATGGCAAGATCGGCTTCACTGGACTGTACTTTCTCTACCGCGTCGGCGGCATCGCCGGTGGTCAGTTTGATCTCCACCTGCGGATGTTCTGCGCGGAAGCGGTCGAGAATCGGCGGCAAATGGCTGTAAGCCGCGGTGACCGAGCAAAACAGATGCAGTTCCCCGCTCAGCGACGGCCCGTTCTGGTCGATGGCGTGGCGCATCTGCTGATACTGCAGCAGGGTATGCTGAGCAAACTGGCGCAGACGCTCACCCGCGTCAGTGAGGGAGACGGTACGGTTATCGCGCAGAAACAGCGCTTGGCCGAGATCCTCTTCCAGCCGCTGGATTTGCCGTGACAGCGTCGACGGGCTGACATGCATGGCGCGCGCAGTACGGCCAAAATGGCGGCTTTCCGCCAGGTGGAGAAACAGTTTCAGGTCACGTAAATCCATGCGATGCGGGCCTCGTTTTTACGTTGCAGTTCTTGCAATGTCACGTTGTTAATATATCAATTTAAGCAACACATTTCCTGTCATATGATGGGGACAATTAACGGCAACGCAAATCACCGCCTTGCCTCCAGAACAAATGCCAACACAACATCGAACGGAGTACCCATGGCTAACTATTTCAATACTTTGAACCTGCGCAACCAGTTAGCGCAGATCGGTAAATGTCGTTTTATGGCGCGTGACGAGTTTGCGGATGGCGCAAGCTACCTGAAAGGCAAAAAAGTTGTCATCGTCGGCTGTGGTGCGCAGGGCCTGAACCAGGGTCTGAACATGCGTGACTCCGGTCTGGACATCGCTTACGCACTGCGTGCCGAAGCCATTGCCGAAAAACGCGCATCATGGCGTAAAGCGACCGAAAACGGTTTCAAAGTGGGTACTTACGAAGAGCTGATCCCGCAGGCGGATCTGGTGATGAACCTGACGCCAGACAAGCAGCACTCTGCTGTGGTGCAGGCCGTACAGCCGCTGATGAAAGATGGCGCGGCGCTGGGTTACTCTCACGGCTTCAACATCGTTGAAGTGGGTGAGCAGGTGCGTAAAGACATCACCGTAGTGATGGTTGCGCCGAAGTGCCCGGGTACTGAAGTTCGCGAAGAGTACAAGCGTGGTTTCGGCGTGCCGACCCTGATCGCGGTACACCCGGAAAACGATCCAAAAGGCGAAGGTATGGCGATTGCCAAAGCCTGGGCGTCAGCAACCGGTGGTGACCGTGCAGGCGTACTGGAATCCTCTTTCGTGGCAGAAGTGAAATCAGACCTGATGGGCGAGCAGACCATCCTGTGCGGTATGCTGCAGGCTGGTTCTCTGCTGTGCTTCGACAAGCTGGTGGCTGAAGGCACCGATGCCGCTTATGCAGAAAAACTGATTCAGTTCGGCTGGGAAACCATCACCGAAGCGCTGAAGCAGGGCGGTATCACCCTGATGATGGATCGCCTGTCTAACCCGGCGAAACTGCGTGCTTACGCGCTGTCTGAGCAGCTGAAAGAGATCATGGCGCCGCTGTTCCAGAAACATATGGACGATATCATCTCCGGCGAATTCTCTTCCGGCATGATGGCTGACTGGGCGAACGACGACAAAAACCTGCTGGGCTGGCGTGAAGAGACCGGTAAAACCGCGTTCGAAAACGCACCACAGTTCGAAGGCAAAATTGCTGAGCAGGAATACTTCGATAACGGTGTGCTGATGGTTGCGATGGTGAAAGCGGGTGTTGAGCTGGCATTCGAAACCATGGTGGATGCGGGCATCATCGAAGAGTCTGCTTACTACGAATCACTGCACGAGCTGCCGCTGATTGCGAACACCATTGCACGTAAGCGTCTGTATGAAATGAACGTGGTGATCTCCGATACCGCAGAGTACGGTAACTACCTGTTCTCTTACGCGGCAGTGCCGTTACTGAAAGAGTTTATGACTACCCTGCAGGCGGGCGATCTGGGCAAACCGGTTGCGGCGACCCAGGTGGACAACGCGCAGCTGCGTGATGTTAACGAAGCGATTCGTAACCACTCAATCGAAGCCGTTGGCCGCAAACTGCGTGGCTATATGACTGATATGAAACGTATCGCGGTAGCGGGTTAATCCCTCGCTGAGAATAAAAAGGCGCCCTCAGGCGCCTTTTTTAATTGCGGTACAGTACCTTAATGATGTGGTAACCGAACTGCGTATGCAGCGGGCCGTAAGGCCCCAGCAATGGACAGGAGAACACCACTTTATCGAATGCTGGCACCATCGCGCCCTGTTTGAATTCGCCCAGATGACCGCCTTTTTTGCCTGACGGGCAGGTGGAGTGCTTCTTCGCCAGCTTCTCGAAGTCGCCGCCGTTTTTCAGCTGTTCGAGGATATCCAGCGCCTGTTTTTCTTCCTTAACAAGGATATGCAATGCTGCCGCGGTTTTTGCCATGATCGTGCCTTGAGTGAATGTATTTCAGCTCGCTATACTACCACGCTATTATTTCCCCCCGCGATTTCATTGAGTGACTTTTCCTATGCGTATGAACCCCGGCCAGCAACAAGCAGTAGAATATGTGACCGGACCCTGTCTGGTACTGGCGGGGGCAGGTTCCGGCAAGACACGTGTTATTACCAATAAAATCGCCCATCTGATCCGCGAGTGCGGCTACCAGGCTCGCCATATCGCTGCGGTGACCTTTACCAACAAAGCATCGCGCGAAATGAAAGAGCGTGTGGCGCAGACGCTGGGGCGTAAAGAGGCGCGCGGGCTGATGATCTCCACGTTCCATACTCTGGGACTGGAAATTATTAAACGCGAATACGCCGCGCTGGGGATGAAATCCAATTTTTCACTGTTTGACGATCAGGACCAGCTGGCGCTGCTGAAAGATCTCACCGAGCAGTGGCTGGAGAATGATAAAAATCTGCTGCAGCAGCTGATTTCCACGATCTCCAACTGGAAAAACGATCTGGTGGATCCTTCCGGCGCGGCGGCGCGATCGCGCAGTGAGCGCGATCAGATCTTTGCCCACTGTTATGGCCTGTACGATCGCCATTTAAAGTCCTGCAACGTGCTGGATTTTGACGATCTGATCCTGCTGCCAACCCTGTTGCTGCAACGCAATGAAGAGGTGCGTGAACGCTGGCAGCAGCGCATCCGCTACCTGCTGGTGGATGAATACCAGGATACCAACACCAGCCAGTATGAGCTGGTGAAACTGCTGGTGGGCAATCGCGCACGTTTTACCGTGGTGGGCGATGATGATCAGTCGATTTACTCATGGCGTGGGGCGCGGCCGCAGAATCTCGTGTTGCTGAAAGAGGATTTCCCGGCCCTGCAGGTGATCAAACTGGAGCAGAACTACCGTTCCACGGAACGTATTCTGAAAGCCGCCAATATTCTGATCGCCAACAATCCACATGTGTTTGAAAAGCGCCTGTTTTCCGAGCTGGGTTATGGTGCCGAACTGAAAGTGGTGACGGCCAATCATGAAGAGCATGAGGCCGAACGCGTGACGGGAGAACTGATCGCCCACCACTTTATTAATAAAACCCAGTACAAGGATTACGCCATTCTTTATCGCGGTAATCATCAGTCACGCGTGTTTGAAAAGATGCTGATGCAGAACCGTATTCCCTACCGGATTTCCGGCGGCACGTCGTTTTTCTCGCGCCCGGAGATCAAGGACTTACTCGCGTATCTGCGCATACTGACCAATGCTGATGATGACAGCGCGTTCCTGCGTATTGTGAACACCCCGCGCCGAGAAATCGGTTCGGCGACACTGCAAAAGCTGGGCGAGTGGGCGATGCTGCGCAATAAAAGCCTGTTTAGCGCCAGCTTTGATATGGGACTCAGCCAGAGCTTAAGTGGGCGCGGACTGGAGTCGTTGCAGCGCTTCACCCACTGGCTGCAGGAGATTGCCCAGCTGGCAGAGCGTGAGCCGGTGGCGGCGGTACGCGATCTGATCCGCGGTATCGACTATGAGAGCTGGCTGTTTGAAACCTCGGCCAGTCCGAAAGCGGCCGAAATGCGCATGAAAAACGTCAATACCCTGTTCCAGTGGATGACGGAAATGCTGGAAGGCAGCGATATTGATGAGCCGATGACCTTAACCCAGGTGGTCACGCGCTTTACCCTGCGCGATATGATGGAGCGCGGGGAGAGTGACGAAGAGCTGGATCAGGTGCAGCTGATGACGCTGCACGCCTCGAAAGGGCTGGAATTCCCGTATGTTTACCTGGTCGGCATGGAAGAGGGACTGCTGCCGCACCAGAGCAGTATCGATGAAGATAATATCGAGGAAGAGCGCCGTCTGGCCTATGTTGGCATCACCCGGGCGCAAAAAGAGCTGACTTTTACCCTGTGCCGTGAGCGCCGCCAGTATGGTGAACTGGTGCGGCCGGAACCCAGCCGTTTCCTGCTGGAGCTACCGCAGGACGATCTGAACTGGGAGACGGAGCGCAAAGTGGTCAGCGCGCAGGAGCGCATGCAAACCGGCCAGAGTCGGGTCGCCGGTTTGCGCGCTATGCTCGATAAAGCGAAGAAAAGTTAGCTGATGGTCAGCGGCCAGTGGACGTAACTCTGCCAGTGGCTCTCCTGCTCCAGCAGCTCGGCGCGCAAAGGGTGCGCTTCCAGCCAGCCAGCAGGCAGTGTCAGATGCAGCGTGTCGTCATCGGCATGCAGACGCACCGCCGGCAGAGTATCGTCGCGGCGACGGCTGGCAAAAATAATCGCTAAACGCAGCAGACGGCACATGCGTTCCGCCATACGTGGCGGCACGGCATTTTGCTGGCTTAATAGCGACAGATCGATACCGTTACTCTGATTTTGCAGCAATGTTGCCAGCAGTTTTTTCTGGGCGGGGGTAAAACCTAGCAGGTCAAGATGGCGAACAAGATAGGCAGCGTGTTGCGGCGCCTGTTTGAAATCGACACTCAGGCCAATTTCATGGATCAGACTGGCGCTTTCCAGCAGTTCACGACATCGCTCATCCAGCTTCCAGTTCAGGCTCACCTGACGGGCAAAACTCTCCGCCAGCTGACGTACCCGTTCAGCCTGCTCAGTATCAATGGTAAAACGACGCTGGATATTTTGCAGGGTGCGGTTACGAATATCGCGATCAATCGGCAGCTGCAGCATGCCATACACCAGACCTTCGCGTAGTGCGCCGCCGGCCAGCATCATGCTTTCGATATTCAGTTCCTGGAAAATGGCGATCAAAATCGACAGGCCGCTGGGGAAAACCAGTGCACGTTCCAGCGTCAGTCCTTCAATCTCCAGTTCTTCCAGCTTGCCACACTGAATGGCGCGCTGTTTAAGCTGCTGCAGCTTATTCAGGGTGATGCGTTCGTCCATCCCCTGCGCCACCATAATTTCCTGCAGCGCCTGCACGGTGCCGGAAGCGCCGACGCAGATTTGCCAGCCCTGTGCGCGCAGCTGCGCAGCAACAGGCTGGATCATAGCGCGTGCTGCGGCTTCCGCCTGAGCGAAATTGTCTTTGCCCAGATGACGGTCAGTAAAATAGCGTTCCAGCCAGGTGACACAGCCCATCGACAGGCTGAACAACGCCGTCGCATCTGCGCCGCTGCCCGTCACCAGTTCGGTGCTGCCACCGCCGATATCAACGACTAAGCGTTTATCAGAACCGCCGGTAGTATGCGCCACGCCCTGATAAATCAGCCGTGCTTCTTCTTCACCGCTAATCACGTTCACCGGGCAGCCAAGAATGTCTCCGGCGGTGTGCAGAAAGATGTCTGCGTTGGTCGCCAGACGCAGTGTGGCGGTAGCGACGACGCGGATTTGCGCCGATGGGATGTCCTGCAGCTGCTCAGAAAACAGCCGTAAGCATTGCCAGCCGCGCACCATCGCCTCTTCCGACAGCTGGTTATCGGGGCCAAGACCCGCCGCGAGGCGGACCTTGCGTTTGATACGGGCGACGGTCTGAATCGTTCCCGCCACCTCACGCACCACCAGCATATGAAAACTGTTCGAACCAAGATCTATCGCAGCATAGAGGGACGACGCGCTTAGCATGGCAAACTTAACCCGGACGTTTACGGTTGTTATTACGTGGCGCACCGCTACGGCGGTTATTGTTACCACCCCGGCGTGGACCGTTGCCTGAACGGTTACGGGTTAAACGTTTCGGCGGCGGCAGATCGTTCATCAGCGCATCGCTGTTATATTTGCTCACCGGGATCTGGTGACCAATATACTCTTCAATGGCTGGCAGATTCAGCGCGTACTCTTCGCAGGCCAGCGTGATGGAGTGACCACTGGCGCCCGCGCGGCCGGTACGGCCAATACGGTGCACATAGTCTTCACAATCATCTGGCAGGTCGTAGTTGAAGACGTGAGTCACTGCCGGAATATGCAGGCCGCGCGCCGCAACGTCGGTTGCCACCAGAATATCCACGTCGCCTTTAGTGAAGTCTTCGAGAATACGCAGGCGCTTCTTCTGCGCGACATCGCCTGTCAGCAGGCCGACACGATGACCGTCCGCCGCCAGGTGACCCCAGACATCTTCACAGCGATGCTTGGTGTTGGCGAAGACAATCGCGCGATCCGGCCACTCTTCTTCCAGCAGCGTTTGCAGTAAACGCATTTTTTCTTCGTTAGACGGATAGAACAGCTCTTCTTTAATGCGGTGGCCGGTTTTCTGTTCCGGTTCCACTTCCACATACTCGGCGTTGTTCATATGTTCGAACGCCAGTTCACGCACCCGGTAAGAAAGGGTGGCGGAGAACAGCATATTCAGACGCTGGTTGCTGGCCGGCATACGGCGGAATAACCAGCGGATATCTTTAATAAAGCCGAGGTCGAACATACGGTCGGCTTCATCCAGCACGACGACCTGAATCGCGCCAAGGTTAATGTGGTTTTGTTTTGCGTAGTCGATTAAGCGACCGGTGGTGCCGATCAGAATGTCTACGCCGCTCTCCAGCACTTTCAGCTGTTTATCGTAGCCGTCGCCGCCGTACGCCAGACCCAGCTTCAGGCCAGTAGCCTGTGCTAATGGCTCGGCATCAGCATGGATCTGCACCGCCAGCTCGCGCGTTGGTGCCATAATCAGCGCGCGCGGTTGGTTCACCTGACGGCCTTCTGCCGCCGGGTGAGAAAGAAGATGATGAAACGTTGACGTCAGAAACGCCATCGTTTTGCCGGTACCGGTTTGCGCCTGACCCGCAACATCACGCCCATCGAGCGTAAAAGGCAATGCCAGCGCCTGGATAGGCGTGCAATTATGAAACCCTTTCTTTTCAAGGGCTTCAATCACCTGAGGGTGCAGGGCGAAGTCGGAAAACTTCTGTTCGGTTAAGTGTGTTTTGCTCATAGTGTGGTAGAATATCAGCTTCCTATTGCTTTACGAAAGCGTATCCGGTGAAATAAAGTCAACCTAAGTTGGCAAATTTTAGCCAACCAGCCAGGCATAATCTTGTGGAGTAAGACATGAGCAGCGAAAAAATTGTTCACCTGACCGATGACAGCTTCGAAACCGACGTACTGAAAGCCGAAGGTTTAACACTGGTGGATTTCTGGGCAGAGTGGTGTGGCCCCTGCAAAATGATTGCACCGATTCTGGATGAAGTAGCCGAAGAGTATGACGGTAAGCTGACCATCGCCAAACTGAATATCGACGAAAACCCAGGCACCGCGCCTAAGTACGGTATTCGTGGTATCCCGACCCTGCTGCTGTTCAAAAACGGCGAAGTGGCGGCGACCAAAGTGGGCGCACTGTCTAAGGGTCAGCTGAAAGACTTCCTGAACGCGAATCTGGGCTAATCCCGGTCCGGCGCTGGCGGTCTTCTTAATTTTTTGCAGACCGCTGGACGCCCGCCTTTAAGCGTGCTAAGTTACTTTTACTGCATTACGAACTTACCTGGTCGTTTGAATCTTAGATTTTCCCTTGTTGAATACTGATGACGCTGTAACCAGCATTCAGCAATCTGACGGTTAGCATCACATATTTCCGGCATCACGTTCCAACCGTCTCCTCGTTTTCAGATCTGCATATTCCTGCACGGATCGCCGAGTGGACAACGGAAACAGTGCCATTAAACGGGCATGGACGTTATTGCCATACTTATTCACGACAAACATTTCGAGATTTACCCCGAGTTTAAGAACCCACCATTATGAATCTTACCGAATTAAAAAATACGCCGGTTTCTGAGCTGATTACTCTCGGCGAAAATATGGGGCTGGAAAACCTGGCGCGTATGCGCAAACAGGACATTATTTTCGCCATCCTCAAGCAACATGCAAAAAGTGGCGAAGATATCTTCGGCGATGGCGTGTTGGAGATATTGCAGGACGGATTTGGTTTCCTCCGCTCAGCAGACAGCTCCTACCTCGCCGGTCCCGACGATATCTATGTTTCTCCCAGCCAAATCCGCCGTTTTAACCTCCGCACAGGTGACACCATTTCAGGCAAAATCCGTCCGCCAAAAGAGGGCGAGCGTTACTTTGCACTGCTGAAGGTCAACGAGGTTAACTACGACAAGCCAGAAAACGCGCGTAGCAAGATTCTGTTTGAAAACTTAACGCCGCTGCACGCGAATTCCCGTCTGCGCATGGAGCGTGGTAACGGTTCTACCGAAGACCTGACCGCACGCGTGCTCGACCTGGCTTCGCCAATCGGTCGTGGTCAGCGTGGTCTGATTGTGGCACCGCCAAAAGCGGGTAAAACCATGCTGCTGCAGAATATCGCGCAGAGCATTGCCTACAATCACCCGGATTGTGTGCTGATGGTGCTGCTGATTGACGAACGTCCGGAAGAAGTGACCGAGATGCAGCGTCTGGTGAAAGGTGAAGTGGTTGCTTCTACCTTTGATGAGCCCGCCTCACGTCACGTTCAGGTCGCGGAAATGGTGATCGAGAAGGCGAAGCGTCTGGTCGAACACAAGAAAGATGTCATCATTCTGCTCGACTCCATCACTCGTCTGGCGCGTGCGTACAACACCGTGGTGCCGGCGTCCGGTAAAGTGCTGACCGGTGGTGTGGATGCGAACGCCCTGCATCGCCCGAAACGTTTCTTCGGTGCTGCGCGTAACGTGGAAGAGGGCGGTAGCCTGACCATTATCGCTACCGCACTGGTTGATACCGGTTCGAAGATGGATGAAGTGATCTACGAAGAGTTTAAAGGCACCGGTAACATGGAGCTGCACCTTGCACGTAAGATCGCCGAAAAACGTGTCTTCCCGGCGATTGACTACAACCGCTCTGGTACCCGTAAAGAAGAGCTGCTGACTTCATCGGAAGAGCTGCAGAAGATGTGGATCCTGCGCAAAATCATTCACCCAATGGGCGAGATTGATGCGATGGAGTTCCTGATCAATAAGCTGGCGATGACCAAAACCAATGATGAATTCTTCGATATGATGAAGCGTTCATAAAAAAGTCGTAATCCGACGCAAACGCCACGCTCAGACGTGGCGTTTTTCGTTTATGGGCTATAGGATATGGCGGCTGACGTTGGTCTGGGAGAAAAAAGGTCAACAATAAGGCGCATTTTTCCCTTTCGTCTCCGGCGTCGCATACTTTTTCCCGTTTTCACCGCTGGTGAATGAACTCGAATCGGGATTAACGGACAAAGCACAGTGGTTAAAAGTTATGCACAGATGGTCAGGATGACAGTCAGATTGTGATGTCATGCGCCATTACAGAATTTCAGAATCAGACTGATATCTGGCATCAAAAATGCACGATAAAACGAAGATTCTTTGCAGAGAGCTGTCAATGTGAATTTACTCACGATGAGTACTGAGTTTGCTTCAATCTTTTTGTTTTCGCTGACTTTTCTTTTTTTTGCCCGTAAGGTTGCGAAAAAAATTGGATTAGTGGACAAACCCAACTACCGTAAGCGCCATCAGGGGGTGATTCCGCTTGTTGGTGGGGTCTCAGTTTATGCAGGGATCTGCTTTACCTTTTGGATCACTAATTACTATATCCCGCATGCCTTGTTGTATCTGGGATGTGCTGGTGTCCTGGTGCTCGTAGGAGCACTCGATGACCGTTTTGATATTAGCGTTAAGTTACGTGCTGTCGTGCAGGCGCTGATTGCGGTCGTCATGATGTATTACGGTAAACTCTACCTGCTCAGCCTGGGTCATCTCTTTGGTTCCTGGGAACTGGTCGTTGGACCCTTTGGTTATGTGCTAACGCTGTTCGCTGTATGGGCGGCGATTAATGCCTTTAATATGGTGGATGGTATCGATGGCCTGCTCGGGGGGCTTTCCTGCGTCACTTTTGGCGCTATGGGGATTATCCTCTATTTTGACGGGCAACTCAGCCTGGCGATGTGGTGCTTTGCGATGATTGCCGCGATCGTTCCCTATATCTTACTCAACCTCGGTTTTTTTGGTCGTCGTTACAAAGTCTTTATGGGCGATGCTGGTAGTACGCTGATTGGCTTCACCATCATTTGGGTGTTACTCGAAACCACTCAGGGGCAGACCCACCCTATTACCCCGGTGACTGCGCTATGGCTGATTGCAATTCCATTAATGGATATGGTGGCGATTATGTACCGTCGCCTGCGTAAAGGCATGAGCCCTTTCTCGGCAGATCGCCAGCATATCCATCATCTGATCATGCGTGCGGGATTTAGCTCACGCCAGGCTTTTGTCCTGATTACTTTAGCTGCAGTGTTACTGGCTGCGATCGGAGTGTTGGGAGAGTATCTTAACGTTATCCCTGAATGGGTAATGTTGGCATTATTTTTGCTAGCGTTTATGTTGTACGGCTATTGCATTAAACGAGCCTGGAAAGTGGCGCGTTTCATTAAACGAATGAAACGCAGGATGCGCCGCCATGCCAATACCAGCAAACATCTTTTGTAAAGATCACGACATTAGGGACGCCATGAAAACTGAACCTGAATCAACCTCACGCTCAGCCTCGATGGATAATGAACTGGATATTCGCGGCCTGTGCTGCACTCTGTGGCGGGGTAAGTTATGGATTGCAGGACTGGCGTTCCTGTTTGCCGTTATTGCGTTGATCTGGTCACTGCTGGTCAGGCAGGAGTGGAGCACTACGGCGATTACCGATCGCCCTACCGTCAATATGCTGGGCGGTTTTTACTCGCAGCAACAGTTTTTGCGTAACCTGGATGTACGCACCAATGCGATGGCGATAACGCCACAGCCGACGGTAATGGACGATGCCTATCAGGAGTTTGTGATGCAGCTGTCCGCCTGGGACACGCGCCGCGATTTCTGGCTGCAGACCGACTATTACAAAAATCGTAAGACTGGCAATGTCAAAAGCGATGCCGCACTGCTGGACGAGATGGTCAATAATATCCAGTTCACCGCCGCGGATACGCTGAAAAAGACCAACGATAGTGTCAGGCTGGTCGCGGAAAGTGCCGCCGATGCTAATAATTTGCTGCGCCAGTATGTGGCGTTCGCCAGCCAGCGCGCCGCACGTCACCTTAACGAAGAGCTGCATGGCGCCTGGGCTGCACGCACTATCCAGCTTAAGGCGCAGATTAAGCGCCAGGAAGCCGTGGCGAAAGCGATCTATGAGCGCCAGCTCAACGCGGTGCAGCAGGCACTGAAGATCGCACAGCAGCAAGGGATTGACCAGGTAAGAACCACCACGCCTTCTGAACAACTCCCTGACTCCGAACTTTTCCTGCTGGGTCGTCCGATGCTGCAGGCTCGTCTGGAGAATTTGCAGGTCACCGGTCCTGGCTACGATCTGGACTATGATCAGAACAGAGCAATGCTGGCGACGCTGAATGTCGGGCCGACACTCGACGCCAAATTCCAGACTTACCGTTATCTCCGCACACCGGAGGAGCCGGTAAAACGCGACAGCCCGCGCCGCCTGTTGTTAATGATTATGTGGGGTGCTGTTGGTGCGTTAACCGGTGCTGGTGTTGCGCTGGCGCGCCGGCCACGTGCGTAAGCGCCTGCTGACCCGATCCCCTGCAACGGCAAAAGAATTAAGAGAGCCACAGTGAAAGTATTAACGGTTTTCGGCACGCGTCCGGAAGCAATTAAAATGGCGCCGCTGGTACACGCCTTATCTCAGGATACTGAGATTGAGTCGCGCCTGTGCGTCACGGCCCAGCATCGTGAGATGCTGGATCAGGTGCTGCACCTGTTTGACCTGCGGCCGGACTATGACCTGAATATTATGCGTCCGGAACAGGGGCTGACCGAAATCACCTGCCGTATTTTGCAGGGATTAAAAACGGTTTTTGAGCAGTTCAGACCAGATATCGTACTGGTGCACGGTGACACCACCACTACTATGGCGGCCAGCCTGGCAGCGTTTTATCACCGTATTCCGGTGGGGCATGTTGAAGCTGGCTTGCGTACTGGCGATCTTTTCTCACCGTGGCCGGAAGAAGCCAATCGCAAACTGACCGGCCATCTGGCGGCTTTACACTTCACACCTACAGAGAATTCACGGCAAAACTTATTGCGTGAAAACCTGCGGGATGATCATATTTTTGTCACCGGCAATACGGTGATTGATGCCCTGTTCTGGGTGCGCGATCGGATTCTGCAGGACGATGGGTTACGCGAAAGCCTGACTGCCCGTTATCCGTTCCTGCAGGCGGATAAAAAGATGATCCTGGTCACTGGCCATCGCCGCGAAAGCTTTGGTGGTGGTTTTGAGCGTATCTGCCACGCGCTGGCGGAGATCGCCCGCCTGCATCCTGATGCGCAGATTGTCTATCCGGTGCACCTTAATCCGAATGTCAGTGAGCCGGTGAAGCGCATTCTGAAAGATATTGTCAATGTCCACCTGATTGAACCGCAGGAGTATCTGCCGTTTGTCTGGCTGATGCATCGCAGCTGGCTGATTCTGACCGATTCTGGCGGCATCCAGGAAGAAGCGCCTTCGCTGGGTAAACCGGTACTGGTGATGCGTGATACGACTGAACGACCGGAAGCGGTGGCCGCGGGTACGGTACAGCTGGTCGGTACTGACACCGAAAAAATTGTCTCGGCCGTCACGCGCCTGCTGACCGACGATGTGGCTTATCAGGGGATGAGTCGCGCGCACAATCCTTATGGCGACGGAAAGGCCTGCGATCGTATTGTGCAGCTACTAAAAAATAACAGAGTAATACTATGAGTTTTAACACTATTTCCGTTATTGGCCTCGGCTATATTGGCCTGCCAACCGCAGCGGCTTTTGCCTCCCGCCAGAAAAAAGTGATTGGTATCGATATTAATCCGCATGCGGTAGAAACCATTAACCGCGGCGAAATTCATATTGTCGAACCCGACCTTGATAACATTGTCAGACAGGCGGTCGAAGGCGGTTTTTTGCAGGCGGCAACCCAGCTAGTGGCCGCAGATGCGTTTCTGATTGCTGTGCCAACGCCGTTTAAAGGCGACCATGAACCGGATATGACGTACGTGCAGGCAGCGACGCAGTCGCTGGCGCCGGTACTGAAAAAAGGCGACCTGGTGATCCTCGAATCGACATCCCCCGTTGGTGCGACCGAGCAGATGGCTGACTGGCTGGCACAGGTGCGTCCCGATCTTAGCTTCCCGCAGCAGGCAGGGGAGCAGGCGGATATTAATATCGCCTATTGCCCGGAGCGTGTGCTGCCGGGGCAGGTGATGGTCGAGCTGATTAAAAATGATCGGGTAATCGGCGGCATGTCGGCGGCCTGTTCGGCGCGAGCGACGGAACTGTATAACATTTTCCTGGAAGGCGAGTGTGTGGTGACTAATTCGCGCACTGCCGAGATGTGCAAACTCACTGAAAACAGCTTTCGCGATGTCAATATTGCCTTTGCCAATGAGCTGTCGCTGATTTGTGCAGAGAAAGGAATCAACGTCTGGGAGCTTATTGCCCTCGCTAACCGCCATCCGCGCGTCAATATTCTGCAGCCAGGCCCGGGTGTCGGTGGACACTGCATTGCTGTCGATCCCTGGTTTATCGTGGCGCAGAACCCGACACTGGCGCGACTGATTCGTACCGCCCGTGAAGTGAACGACAGCAAACCGTTCTGGGTGCTGGATCAGGTAAAACGTAGGGTGGCGGACTGCCTGACCAGCAGTGATAAGCGTGCCAGCGAACTGAAAATCGCCTGTTTTGGCCTGGCGTTTAAACCGAATATTGACGACCTGCGTGAGAGTCCGGCGATGGAAGTCACGCAGCATATTGCCGCCTGGCATAGCGGGGAAACCTGGGTCGTGGAGCCACATGTGGCAGCAATCCCGGAAAAACTGGCACATCATGCCACACTGGTTTCTGCTGATGTTGCTCTGCAACAGGCCGATGTGCTGGTGATGCTGGTGGATCATCAACAATTCAGAGCGATTGACGGCGCACAGATTACCCAGCGCTGGGTTGTTGATACCAAAGGAGTGTGGCGTTGAAACGCATTTTGATCACTGGCGGTGCCGGATTTATTGGTTCTGCGCTGGTGCGTTTTATTCTGACAGAAACCGCAGACAGCGTGATGGTGGTCGATAAACTGACCTATGCCGGTAACCTGGCGTCACTGGCGCTGGTTGCTGGCAACCCACGTTTTGCCTTTGAGCAGGTTGATATCTGTGATCGTACCGCGCTGGATCGTGTGATTACCGCTTACCAGCCCGATGCCATTATGCATCTGGCGGCGGAAAGCCATGTGGACCGTTCGATTGATGGTTCGATGGCGTTTATTGAAACCAATATTATTGGCACCTACCAGCTGCTGGAAGCGACCCGCCATTACTGGCAGGCGCTGGATAGCGCGAAGAAAGCGCAGTTTATTTTCCACCATATATCCACGGATGAAGTGTTTGGTGACCTGCATGACAGCGATGGACTGTTTACTGAAAATACGCCTTACGAGCCAAGCAGCCCTTATTCCGCGACCAAAGCCAGCAGTGATCATCTGGTTCGAGCCTGGTTACGTACTTATGGTCTGCCGGTGGTGGTGACCAACTGCTCAAACAACTATGGCCCCTACCATTTTCCGGAAAAACTGATCCCGCTGATGATTATCAATGCGCTGGCGGGTAAACCACTGCCGGTCTATGGCAATGGTGGGCAGATTCGTGACTGGTTGTATGTGGAAGATCATGCCCGGGCACTGTATCTGGTGATGACGCAGGGGCGGCCCGGAGAAACTTACAATATTGGCGGCCATAACGAGCGACGTAATATTGAGGTGGTTGAGAGTCTGTGTATGCTTCTGGAAGAACTGGCGCCGCACAAACCGGCGGGCGTGCAGCATTATCGCGATTTAATCACCCATGTGGCCGACCGCCCGGGCCATGATTTACGCTATGCGATTGATGCCAGCAAGATTGAACGCGAGCTGGGCTGGCGTCCACAGGAGACTTTTGACAGTGGCCTGCGTAAAACGGTCAGCTGGTTTTTACAGCATGAAAGCTGGTGGCGGAATGTATTGAACGGCAGTTATAAACTCGAACGTCTTGGCCTGATGCCAGACGCGGGTAACCATTAAAGGGGGCGGCAATGAAAGGCATTATTCTTGCTGGTGGTTCAGGTACGCGCCTGCATCCCATTACCCGTGGCGTATCGAAACAGCTATTACCTGTTTACGATAAACCGATGATTTATTACCCGCTGTCTGTGCTTATGCTGGCGGGTATCCGTGACATTATGATTATCACCACCCCGCACGATAAGCCGCAGTACCAGCATTTGCTGGGGAGTGGAGAGGAGTTTGGCATTCGCTTACAGTATGCCGAGCAACCGAGCCCGGATGGACTGGCGCAAGCCTTTATCATTGCGGAAACATTTATCGGGGATGATAGCTGCTGTCTGGTGTTAGGCGATAATATCTTCTTTGGTCAGGCTTTCAGCCCAAAACTACGCAGTGTGGCGTCGCGTGACAAAGGTGCGACGATATTTGGTTACCAGGTGATGGATCCGGAACGCTTTGGCGTGGTGGAGTTTGATGATAACTACCGCGCGCTGTCGCTGGAAGAGAAGCCGGCGCAACCGCGATCAGACTGGGCCGTCACTGGGCTCTATTTCTATGACAATCAGGTTGTGGAGTTTGCCAAACAGGTCAAACCCTCAGAACGCGGTGAGCTGGAAATTACCTCGATTAACCAGATGTATCTGGAGCGCGGTGAACTGACGGTCGAGCTGCTGGGGCGTGGTTTTGCCTGGCTGGATACCGGCACCCATGACAGCCTGCTGGAGGCCAGTTCTTTTGTGCAAACCGTGGAAAAACGCCAGGGCTTTAAAGTCGCCTGTCTGGAAGAGATTGGCTGGCGTAACGGCTGGCTGGATGATAACGCGGTGCGCCACGCGGGTGAGACGCTGGCGAAAACCGGTTATGGGAAATACTTGCTGGATCTGCTGAATGCCCGTTCTCGCCGCAGTTAAACCGCTGGAGTGGGAAAACCACTTCTTCGCCCGCAACAGTGCGCGGCTGGATTTTGCCGTGCCGCAGTCGTTAAACGAAGCGCAGCTGGCGCAGTATGATCTGCTGCAGGCCTGCGTCCCCAGCCATCAGACCGCGAAAATCGATGCGCTGAGCGCACTGGGTTTCCGGCTGGTGGAAGGCGAAGCCGATTTCTCGCTGGCGATTCAGGCCACACAGCGCCAGACGGGGATTCGTATCGCCCGTGTGGAGCATATTGACGCGTTGCGCGCAGCGGCGAGTCAGCTGTTTGTCCAGAGTCGTTTTCGTGAACCCTGGTATCCTGCCGATGCCAGCGGTCGTTTTTATGCTCAGTGGATTGAAAATGCCGTGCGTGGCACGTTTGATCATCAGTGTTTACTGGCTGTTGATGAGCAGGGTGCGCTGGACGGTTTTGTCTCACTGCGTGAACTGGGCGATGGCGCTGCCCGTATCGGTTTACTGGCGCGTCTGCCGCACGCCAGTGGCAAAGGTGTCGGCCAGCGGCTGATGCATGCCGCGGCGGACTGGTGCCAGGCGCGGCGCATCGCACGCCTGCATGTGGCAACCCAACTCAGTAACCTTGCCGCGATGCGGCTCTATCTTGCCTGCGGTGCGCAACTGGACAGCACCGCCTACTGGCTATACAGGTAACCATCCTATGATTCCATTTAATGCGCCACCGGTGGTGGGAACGGAAATCGAATATATGCAGTCCGCGATGGCGAGCGGCAAGCTGTGCGGCGATGGCGGTTTTACCCGACGCTGCCAGCAGTGGATGGAGCAGCAGTTTGGCAGCAAAAAAGTGCTGCTGACACCATCCTGTACCGCCTCACTGGAGATGGCGGCGCTGCTGATCGATATCAGGCCTGGCGATGAAGTGATTATGCCGAGTTATACCTTCGTCTCTACCGCCAATGCCTTTGTACTGCGCGGGGCGACGGTGGTATTTGTCGATGTGCGTCCGGACACCATGAACATCGATGAGGCGCTGATTGAAGCGGCGATCACCGAACGTACGCGGGCGATTGTGCCGGTGCACTATGCTGGCGTGGCCTGCGAAATGGACACCATTATGGCGCTGGCGAAAAAGCATAATCTGTATGTGGTTGAAGATGCGGCGCAGGGCGTGATGTCGACTTACAAAGGTAAGGCGCTGGGCACCATTGGTCATATCGGCTGTTTTAGCTTTCACGAAACCAAAAACTACACCGCGGGAGGTGAAGGCGGCGCGACGCTGATTAACGACGCGTCGCTGGTGGAACGCGCAGAGATTATTCGCGAGAAAGGAACCAACCGCAGCCAGTTCTTCCGTGGTCAGGTGGATAAATACACCTGGCATGATATTGGTTCCAGCTATCTGATGGCTGACCTGCAGGCAGCGTACTTATGGGCACAGCTGGAAGCGGCGCAACGTATCAACGATCAGCGTCTGCGCCTGTGGCAGCGTTACTACGCTGCGCTGCAACCCGTCGCGGCACGCGGACGCATTACGCTGCCGTCGATCCCGGTACATTGCCAGCATAATGCGCATATGTTCTATATCAAGCTGCGCGATAATGACGATCGTCAGAAACTGATCGACTGGCTAAAGGAAGCCGAAATTCTCGCTGTCTTCCACTATATCCCGCTGCACAGTGCGCCAGCAGGCGGGCAGTTTGGCCGTTTTCATAGCGATGATCGCTTTACTACTGTCGAAAGTGAGCGCCTGCTGCGCCTGCCACTGTTTTATAACTTATCGGATAATAACCAGAATACGGTTATTTCCTCGCTGCTAAGCTTCTTCCGCTGATATGTCGCTGGCCAAAGCCTCGGTGTGGACGGCGGCGTCGACACTGGTAAAAATCGTCGCCGGGCTGCTGGTGATAAAATTGCTGGCGCTGTCGTATGGCCCCTCCGGTGTCGGGCAGGCGGGCAACTTTCGCCAGTTGATCACCGTGCTGGGCGTGCTGGCGGGAGCGGGCATTTTTAACGGCGTCACGAAGTATGTTGCTGAGTATCAGCAGCAGCCACAGCAGCTTCGCGCTGTCACCGGCACGGCATCGGCGATGGTGCTCGCATTCTCATCTTTGCTGGCGCTGGTATTTTTGCTGGCGGCGCAGCCGATCAGTATTGCCCTGTTTGGTCATGCCGATTACCAGCATGTGGTGCGCATGCTCGCTCTGTTGCAGATGGGGATCGCCTGGGCGAACCTGTCGCTGGCGGTGATGAAAGGATTTCGCGATGCGCGCGGGAATGCGCTGGCGCTGATTGCGGGCAGCCTGATTGGGGTGATCGCCTATTACGCCTGCTACCGGATTGGCGGTTACAGCGGCGCTCTGGTTGGGCTGGCGCTGGTGCCGGCACTGATCGTGCTGCCCGCCGCCCTGCTGCTGGCAAAGCGTGATCATTTGCCGCTGCGCTATCTGCTGCCGCAATGGCACAGCGAACTGGCATCCAGGCTGGCGAAATTTACCCTGATGGCGCTGATCACGTCGGTCACGTTGCCCGTTGCCTGGGTGATGATGCGTAACCTGCTGGCGGCGCATTACAGCTGGGAAGAGGTCGGATTATGGCAGGGTGTGACCACCATTTCTGACGCGTATCTGCAGTTTATCACCGCCACTTTTAGCGTCTGGCTGCTACCGACGCTGGCGCGCCTGGAGAACAAAGCGGAGATCTCGGGCGAGATTTTCCGCACGCTGCGATTTGTCCTGCCGGTGCTGGCGGCGGTCAGTTTCTGCGTCTGGTTACTGCGTGATGTGGCGATCTGGCTGCTGTTTTCCAGTCAGTTTAGCGCTATGCGCGATCTGTTTGCCTGGCAGTTGCCGGGGGATGTGCTGAAGGTTGGCTGTTATATTTTCGGATATCTGGTGATCGCCAAAGCGTCGCTGCGTTTCTATATTTTGACTGAAGTCAGCCAGTTCCTGTTGCTTACGCTTTTCTCGCGCTGGCTGATTCCACTGCATGGTGCGACCGGGGCGGCACAAGCCTATCTGGCAACCTATGTGGTTTATTTTGCGCTCTGCTGTAGCGCGTTTCTTATTTATCGTCGACGAACATGACTACACTGATTCACGTACTGGGATCGGATATCCCCCATCATAACCTGACGGTCCTGCGCTTTTTTAATGATGTGCTGAGTGTTGAGCAGCCTGTGGCGACTCAACGCCACTTTATGGTGGTGGCGCAGGATGGCGAAGCCTTTGCGGCGTTCAGCGCACTGAATATTGAGTTGTTCAGCAGCAAAAAAACGCTGGCGCAGGCGGTGATTGCCCGTGCGCGCCAGCGGCAGACTCGCTTTTTCTTCCATGGCCAGTTTAACCCGCAGTTATGGCTGGCGATGCTGACTGGCAAACTGCGTCCGGCGCAGGTGTTCTGGCATATCTGGGGCGCGGATCTGTATGAAGAGTCGGCCAGCCTGAAGTTCCGCCTGTTCTATCTGTTACGCCGTCTGGCTCAGGGTCGGGTGGGGCATCTGTTTGCTACGCGTGGCGATATCAGCCATTACCAGCAGCGTCATCCCCACACGCCAGCATCATTGCTCTATTTCCCGACGCGGATGCCACCGCATAGCGTGCAGGCGGATGACAGCGCACGGCCGTTTACCATCCTGGTGGGCAATTCCGGTGATGCCAGTAATCGCCATATCGAGGCACTGCAGGCGATTCACCAGCAGTTTGGCGATCAGGTGAAAGTGGTGGTGCCGCTCGGTTATCCGGCGAATAATGAGGCGCATATCGCGCGCGTGCGCCAGGCGGGGGAGGTGTTGTTCAGCGGCGACAACCTGCAACTGCTGACAGAAAAATTCGATTTTACCGCCTACCTGCAACTGATTGCCCGTTGCGACCTGGGATACTTTATTTTCCGCCGCCAGCAGGGCATTGGTACGCTATGCCTGCTGATTCAGGCGAATGTGCCTGTTGTCCTCAGCCGGGAAAATCCGTTCTGGCAGGATATGGCGGAGCAGCAGGTTCCGGTGTTGTTTACCGGCGACGTGCTCGATAAGCCACTGGTCAGCGAGGCGCAGCGTCAGCTGCGTTTGCTGGATAAATCACGTATCGCCTTCTTCGACCCGGCCTTTATCGCTGGCTGGCGACAGGCACTGACGCTGGCGGAAGGGGAGAACGCATGAGTCTGATGGAATTTAGTGGCTTGCTGGTGGTGTACCTGCTGTCAGTCGGTCTTATTCTGACGCTGACCTGGCGTGAATTCCGCCGTGTGCGTTTTAACTTTAACGTCTTCTTCTCACTGTTGTTTTTACTGACGTTCTTTTTCGGCTTCCCGCTGACCAGCATTCTGGTGTTTCAGTTTGATGTCAACGTGGTACCCGCGGCCTATCTGTTACAGGCGATGCTGGCGGCCAGCGGTTTCTATGGCATCTATTACGTCAGCTATAAAACCCGCTTACGTGCTCCTTCCGACCGGCCACGGCGTGAAGTCTTCACCATCAACCGGGTAGAGGCGCATCTTAGCTGGGTGTTGCTGGCGCTGGTGGCGCTGCTTACGGTCAGCATCTTCTTTATGCACAACGGCTTTCTGCTGTTCCGTTTGCAGGCGTATAACCAGATCTTCTCCAGTGAAGTGTCTGGCGTGGCGCTGAAGCGCTTCTTTTACTTCTTCCTGCCAGCGATGCTGGTGGTCTACTTCCTGCGCCAGAGTCCGCGCGCCTGGTTGTTTTTCCTGGTCGCTACCGTCGGTTTTGGCTTGCTGACGTATGCACTTGTCGGCGGTACGCGCGCCAATATCATCATCGCGTTCGCGCTGTTCCTGTTTATCGGCATTATTCGCGGCTGGATTTCACTGTGGATGCTGGTGGTGGCGGGTGTGGTGGGGATTGTCGGCATGTTCTGGCTGGCGCTGCGCCGCTATAACCTTGATGTCAGCGGCGCGGAAGCGTTTTACACTTTCCTGTATCTGACGCGCGATACCTTCTCGCCGTGGGAAAATCTGGCACTGCTGCTGCAAAATTACGACAAGATTGATTTTCAGGGGCTGGCGCCGATTGTGCGCGACTTCTACGTGTTTATTCCCAGCTGGTTATGGCATGACCGCCCGAGCCTGGTGCTCAACAGCGCGAACTACTTTACCTGGGAAGTGCTGGACAACCATTCCGGGCTGGCGATATCACCCACGCTGATTGGCTCGCTGCTGGTGATGGGCGGCGTGTGGTTCCTGCCGCTGGGGGCGATGGGCGTCGGTCTGATTATCAAATGGTTTGACTGGTTGTATGCACTCGGCAGGGCAGAGAGCAACCGCTATAAAGCCACGATCCTGCAAAGTTTTTGCTTTGGCGCGATATTTAACATGATCGTGCTGGCGCGTGAAGGGCTGGATGCTTTCGCTTCGCGGGTGGTGTTTTTCTGCGTCATTTTTGGCGCCTGCGTCGTGGCGGCTAAACTGCTTTATTGGTTGTTTGATCGCGCGGGGCTGATCCGCCAGCGTGCTTCTCAGGTACAGCAGGCCGCAACCCAGTAATCATCGTTTGAAAGGACAGGAATGGACGTTATAACCACTGCGCCGCAGTATCAAATCAGAGGCCTGTCGCTGTATGGTTTTCGCGATATGGCACACTGCCTCGACTTTCTCTATAACGACGGCCAGTTGCGCACCGGCACGCTGGTGGCGATCAATGCGGAAAAAGTGCTGACGGCGGAAAGTAACGCCGATATGTATCAGCTGATCGATGCGGCGGAATATAAATACGCTGACGGCATCAGTATTGTGCGCTCGGTACGGAAGAAGTATCCACAGGCGCAGGTGGCGCGCGTGGCGGGCGCCAGTCTGTGGGAGGCGCTGATGGAGCGTGCCGGGCGTGAAGGAACGCCGGTATTTTTGATTGGCGGAAAGGCCGAGATTCTGGCGCAAACCGAAGAGAAGCTGCGTCGGCAGTGGAATGTGCAGATCGCTGGCAGCCAGGATGGCTATTTTTCCCCGGCCGAGCGCGAGGCGTTGTTTGCCCGTATTCGCGCCAGTGGCGCGAAGATTGTCACGGTGGCGATGGGATCGCCAAAGCAGGAAGTGCTGATGCGCGACTGCAAGGCCGTGTACCCGGATGCGTTATATATGGGTGTCGGCGGCACCTATGATGTATTTACCGGCCATATTAAGCGTGCCCCACTGATTTGGCAGAATCTGGGGCTGGAGTGGCTCTATCGCCTGATTTTGCAACCCAGCCGTCTGCGTCGTCAGCTCAGATTGCTGAAATATCTCAACTATCATCTGCGCGGCCAGTTATAGTTTTCGCCCGCATCATCGCCATGGCGGCGCTTTTCTGAGCGCGCCAGAGATAAAAACTGGCGTTTGCTTCGACAGAATGCACAAAGCGTAATCAAACACGTTATTTTGTGAAAAAAGCACTGGACAGGGTGGGCTCACATCCGTAGTATGCACATCCGCAACGGCGCTACGCGCCCGTAGCTCAGCTGGATAGAGCGCTGCCCTCCGGAGGCAGAGGTCTCAGGTTCGAATCCTGTCGGGCGCGCCATTAAGTTTGTGCGCAAGAGCTGCGGTGGTAATATTACCGCGTTTTGGTTTAGTTATGAGTAGTACACAGTGGTGGCTATAGCTCAGTTGGTAGAGCCCTGGATTGTGATTCCAGTTGTCGTGGGTTCGAGTCCCATTAGCCACCCCAGATTTTGCACGGTACGCGAAGGTGGCGGAATTGGTAGACGCGCTAGCTTCAGGTGTTAGTGTTCTTACGGACGTGAGGGTTCAAGTCCCTCTCTTCGCACCAATGCAAAACAGAATATGAAGTACCTTTTCGGCGAGTAGCGCAGCTTGGTAGCGCAACTGGTTTGGGACCAGTGGGTCGGAGGTTCGAATCCTCTCTCGCCGACCATATTTCGAAAGCCTGCTTGAAAAAGCAGGCTTTTTTCGTTTGTAGTCAAAAAGGATGAGAGCCTCCGAAGGAGGTTTTAGCCGAGCGCAGCGAGACAACGTTGCGTAAGCAACGGCCCGCAGGGCGTTTCTCGCAGAGAAACGTCATCCTCTCTCGCCGACCCTGTTTCGAAAGCCTGCCTGAAAAAGCAGGCTTTTTTCGTTTTTAGCCTGAAACCCTGCTTATAAGCCTTAATGCGGCTCAGTTAATCAGCTGAGCGCTGTGGCCAGGTTCCCTTCCTCCACTGAATCGCCTGCTTTTTCTGCATCAAAATGGCATGTGTCTCCATATTGTGACGTATAACTGTTTGTTATTAATGTTATTTTCACAACCTGACACTCACTGTCGCCAATCAGCGACGCCATACTGATGCGGTGTAGCTTTCTGGCGACAACGTTGGTGTGCCACTTTTATGGGCGGGAAGATTTTAATTCACTGAAAATTAATGATTTTTAAAATTCCGATTCGGAGAAGTGCCATGCTGGCACGGAATGTGCAATACTATGTCTGTAGATGCTCATTCCGCCCCTTATGTTTGCGTATGCTTCATAAACCTGGGAATGATGCAGAGCCACTTTAGGATGCCAGTTGTCCAGCCAGCCAATATCGTTGTTAACCTTATTGGATCTCAGGACACTACGTTGAGTCTGGCATCAATCGGTTGTCTTACCGACCTGATATTTACACCTGCCAGTCTGGCAGGTGTTTTTTTTGCCTGCGATCAACAGGCGTAAAAAAGCCGGGCGAACCCGGCTTCTGTACGTGATGATCGCGTATTTAAGGATTGTTCTTCAGCGTCAGCAGCAAACCATCACGTCGCATCTGCGCCGCTTCTTCCGGTTTATGCTGACGATCCAGCGCATCTGCCAGCCAGGCGTAGTCGAAGGCATCAGGGCGCTGCTGCAATGCGTCACGAAACGCTTCGCTGGCCTGCTGCCATTCGCCATGCTGCATCAGCAACTGACCCAGCGTGCTGTGCAGCAGCGGTGTTGCGCCATGTTGTTTAATTTGCTGGCGCAGCGCTTTTTCCAGCTGTTCCGGATTACCGCTTTTCAGCCGTGGCATCAGCAGCACCAGACGCTCGTCATACTGGCGCTTCAGCCCTTCCAGCACGATGTTTTGCGCCGTTTCGTGATCGTCGCAGGCAATCAGATGATCTGCCATTGCCACCTGCAGAGCAGGTTCATGGCGTGTCTTACGGCTCTGGTTTTGCCACCAGCGTTTCAGACCTTCGCTGCCCTGTTCCGCCATTGCCTGGCTCATCAGCCCCAGCCATGCCTGCTGTTGCAATGCTGCACGATGCTGTTCATCGGCAATCTGCACTTTCGCCATCGCAGGCAGAATATCAGACAGCGATGCCCATGCGCCGGTGCGGATATAAGCCTGTTCCGCCAGACGCAGCACTTCCGGGTGACGCGGGGCCACTTCCAGCAGACGATCAACACCGTGACGCGCGGCATGATCCTCATTACGCGCCAGCTGAATACGCACGCGGGTAATCTCCACCGGCAGTTGATCGCTCTCCGCCAGTTCAGCGGCACGCGCCAGATGCTGGTTGGCACGCATTTCGTCACCGCGCTCCTGCGCCGCTTCCGCCGCCAGCAGGTAGTTCACTACCGGTTGTTCAGCATGATCGGCATTACGCGACAGCAGTTTTTCCACCTGCTGATAATCGCGTTCCGCCAGCTTCATCAGCGCGGCCTGGGTCTGCTTGCGCGCACGGCTGCGTTTGCGACCGAGGAGCCAGCCACGGGTTCTGACGCCGGTACGGAAAATACGCCGCAGCAGCCATTCGACCGCCAGAATGACCAGCAGCGCCAGAATCAGGATAATCACCAGACCGGTGACGCTGGTTTCAATATTCCAGTTGTCGGTCTGAATCAGTACATAACCCTGGTGACCGGCGATCATCGGGCCAATCACCACGCCAGCAATCAGCAGAAGAAAAAGCAAAAACACTTTTAACATGCTTATTCTCCCTGTGGTTGCGGCGTGCCTGATGACGGCTGTGCCAGCAGGTTGCGCACCCGCGTTTGCATCAGTTTATCCAGCAACGGCTGGCTCTCCAGGGCTTCCGGCACATCCATCGACACACTCTGCTGGCTCAACTCATCCAGCTGGGCAAGGAAACCTTTGGTGGTGGCGTCATTGGTGTCATACCAGGCGCGCACCCAGGTAGAGACGGTATCAATCGAGGCTTTGTAAGTTTCATCCTGATGACGCGGCACCGCCTGCGAAGCGATCAGCAGGCGCGAGCGAATGTTTTCGCGCAGGTAAACTTCCTGATTCGGCGCCAGCAGCGGTTCTGCCGTGGCATCGCGGCGGCGCACGGTGATAAAGTCATCCATAAACTGATGCCAGCTTTTTACCAGATTCTGCCGCCATTCGTGCAGTGAGGAAGAGAGCTCGCCGCTGTCTTCATCCATCGGTGACGTATCACTGTCATTATCGGCGAGACGCAGATTATCCACGCCATTCGCCAGCTGGTTCAGCTTGAGGATAATGCCGTCGTAATCCACCTGGCTGACGGCTGCCAGATTGCTGATATCCTGCGTCAGCGCGCGGCGAACTTCGATCAGGCTCGGATCGTTCATCTCTGCCAGGCTGTTATCCGCACTTTTCAGCAGGGCGACGGCGGTAGTGGCATCCTGATCGCTCCATAACTTGCGGCCCGCCAGTTTCACCAGATAGTCCGCCTGCGCCAGCAGCCAGGTGCGCGAATCATTGCCAGAGATAGTCGCGACCTTCTCTTTTAACTCTTCCAGCTGCTGGCTGGTGGTGGTGAGCTGCGCGCGGGTCGCCTGCAGCGCACTGGTTTGCGCCGCCAGCTGTTCGCTGAGCTGTTGTTTGTCTTGTTTATCCTGCTGCTGCAGAGCGGCCAGCTGATCGGCCAGCGCCTGAGTGGCGGCATTTTGCTGCTGAGCCTGATGCTGTGCATGGAGGTGGAGTCCGGCACCCACGGCCAGCGCAATAACAATCGCCAGCGCGCCGAGCGCGACGCCCTTGTTTTTTGCCTGGCGTGGCGGTTTCTTTTCCGCTGGTGCGGCGTTTTCTGCCGCTGGGGTGGTCTCTTCAACCATGGCGGAGGAATCTTTTTGTTCCGTCATTGTGGCACATCCCATTTTTAAGTTTGTTGTAACGCGCGCAACAGCGCGTCGTTATCAGCCCCATCGGCTACGATAATATCCTGCCAGCCAGAATCCCTGGCCAGGGTAGCCAAACGTTCGCTGACGACCACCAGTCGACAGCCCAGTAACCATTCCTGACGATCAATATCCGGGAACAGCCTATAAAGTTGTTGCAGCATTTCGCCGCTGGTGACGACCAGCGTATCAATACCGCGATCGCGCCAGCGACGGCCTTCACTGAGGCCATCATAATATTTGGCGCAGCGCTGATAGCATTCGCAAAACGCCACCTGTGCACCGCGTTCGCTCAGCGTTTCGGCCAGCAGTTCACGGCCACCGTTACCGCGTAAAATCAGCACACGTCTGCCCGCTACCCGCTGTAGTGCCGGGAACTGGATCAGCTCTTCACTGGTTTCCCGTTCATGAGGATACTCCACCGCATAACCCGTCGCGGTGTGCATCGCTAGTGCGGTGCTGCGGCCTATAGCATAATAGTTCACTCCCGCAGGCCATGTTAAACCGTGCTGGCGTATTAGCGGCTGCGCGAAATGAATGGCTTGCTGCGATAGCGTAAAGACAAAATCCCCGGAGGAGAGTTCAGCCAGTTGCTGTGGCAGCTGGTCCAGATCGCGCCCGGGGGGGAATTCAATTAATGGCAGACTCCAGGCAACCCGACCCAGCGCGCGCAGGCGGCTGACCAGCTCTTCAGCAGCAGGTGAGGGACGGGTGACCAGAATCGTCATAGCGGCGGTTTCCCCTGATACACTTCCGCCAGGATGTCGCGAGCGCCGTTGTCGAGCAGCTCTTCGGCCAGTGAGATGCCCATTTTTTCCGCATCAGCGCGCGGGCCACGACGTTCGCCACGGATCATCTGCGTGCCATCCGGCGAACCGACCAGGCCGCGCAGCCACAGCGTATCACCTTCCAGCACCGCATAGCTGCCAATCGGTACCTGGCAGCCGCCTTCAAGACGGGTATTCATCGCCCGCTCGGCTTTGACGCGTACTGCCGTATCGTCATCATTCAGCGCGGCCAGCAAATCAATGGTGTGTTGATCGTCGAGGCGGCACTCAATGCCGACCGCACCCTGACCGACGGCTGGCAGTGATGTTTCTGCCGGCATTGCCTGTCGAATACGCTGCTGCAGACCGAGCCGGTTCAGCCCGGCAACCGCGAGGATAATCGCGTCATACTCGCCGGCATCCAGTTTCGCCAGGCGCGTCCCGACGTTACCACGCAGTGAGCGGATTTGCAGGTCCGGGCGGCGGGCGCTCAGCTGGCACTGACGGCGCAGGCTCGAGGTGCCGACAATCGCACCCTGCGGCAGCGACTCAATAGTGTCATAACGATTCGAGACAAAAGCATCAAGCGGGTTATCACGCTCGCAAATGGTCACCAGCCCCAGGCCGTCCGGGAAATCGACGGGGACATCTTTCATTGAATGCACGGCGATATCCGCACGTTGTTCGAGCAGCGCCAGTTCAAGTTCTTTGACGAACAGGCCTTTACCACCGACTTTGGCTAACGGCGTATCGAGGATCACATCACCGCGCGTCACCATCGGCACCAGCTCCACGCGCAGCCCCGGATGGCAGGCCATCAGGCGCTGTTGTACATATTGTGCTTGCCATAAAGCCAGCGGACTTTGCCTGGTAGCAATTCTTAAAATTTTGTCTAACATGCTTGTTACCGTTTTGATCGTTCACTGATTATCCTATCATTGATACGGGAATGCTGACAGTTGCAACGGCTTTTGTAACGGTATGTCAGGGATGCGAGTATCATCAGACAGATTGATTGAACGTAAAACGTGCTAAACTGTGTAGTAGCGCAACTTTCTTTACGGTCAATCTGCCAGGTGTTAGATTGATCACGTTTCCAGCAATTATCCGCCCGAATATATTTAGAGCAAGCGGCGGATGTCGGAAACCGGGTTTGTTTTCAACACTGGGATAATCAGGCGAGACGTCTTGTACCTCTACATTGAGACACTGAAACAGAGACTTGATGCCATCAACCAGCTGCGTGTCGATCGTGCGCTGGCTGCGATGGGCCCTGCTTTCCAGCAGGTCTATAGTCTGCTGCCGACCTTATTACATTATCATCATCCGCTGATGCCGGGTTACCTCGCGGGTAACGTTCTCCATGGCATCAGCTTCTTTGCGCCTGATGATGACCAGATTGACTATATCCATGATTTAGAAGCGAAATCCGGTTCACTGGTGGTGATGCCTGCACCTGGCGAACGGCCGATTACCGGCGTCTACTCAATGGGCAGCACCTCTTCCGTCGGGCAAAACACCACCTCTGACCTCGATATCTGGGTCTGCCATCAGTCGTGGCTCGATAATGAAGAGCGTCTTTGCCTGCAGAAAAAATGTACCCAGTTGCAAAAATGGTGCGCCTCAATGGGCGTCGAAGTCAGCTTCTTCCTGATTGATGAGAACCGTTTCCGCCACAACGAGAGCGGCAGCCTCGGCGGGGAAGATTGCGGTTCCACCCAACATATTCTGCTGCTGGATGAGTTCTACCGTACTGCGGTACGCATGGCGGGCAAACGTATTCTGTGGAATATGGTGCCTGGCGAAGAAGAAGAACATTACGACGACTATGTGATGTCACTCTATTCGCAGGGCGTGCTCACTCCCAATGAGTGGCTGGATCTCGGCGGACTCAGTACGCTGTCGGCGGAAGAGTATTTCGGCGCCAGCCTGTGGCAGCTGTATAAAAGTATCGATTCGCCCTATAAAGCGGTGCTGAAAACCCTGCTGCTGGAAGCCTACTCCTGGGAGTATCCGGAAACACGTCTGCTGGCGATGGATATCAAGCAGCGGCTGCATGATGGCGAAATCGTCTCCTTTGGTCTCGACCCTTACTGCATGATGCTGGAGCGCGTCACGCATTACCTGACCAGCATTGATGACCATGCGCGTCTCGACCTGGTGCGCCGTTGTTTCTACCTGAAAGTGTGCGAGAAACTGTCGCTCGACGGTGGCAAAGGCGGCTGGCGGCGTGAAATTCTCAGTCAGCTGGTGAAAGAGTGGGGCTGGGACAGCGCGCGTCTGGCGATGCTCGACAGCCGTGCCGACTGGAAAATCGGCCAGGTGCGTGAAGCGCATAATGAATTGCTGGATGCGATGATGCAGAGCTATCGCAACCTGATCCGTTTCGCCCGCCGTAACAACTTAAGCGTCAGCGCCAGCCCGCAGGATATTGGCGTGCTGACCCGTAAGCTGTATGCCGCATTTGAAGCGCTGCCGGGTAAAGTCACACTGGTGAACCCGCAGATTTCGCCGGATCTCTCCGAGTCGCATCTGACCTTTATTCATGTGCCGAATGGCCGTGCTAACCGTTCCGGCTGGTATCTGTATAACCAGTCGCCGGATATGGGTTCCATCATCAGCCATCAGCCGCTGGAATATAACCGCTATCTGAACAAGCTGGTGGCGTGGGCGTGGTTTAATGGCCTGCTGACGGAGAAAACCCGTCTGCATATTAAAGGCAATGAAATCTGCGATCTGGCGCGTCTGCAGGAGCTGGTGGCGGATGTGTCGCATCATTTCCCGCTGCGCCTGCCTGCGCCGACGCCCAAAGCGTTGTACAGTCCGTGTGAAATCCGTCATCTGGCGATTATCGTTAATCTGGAGTATGACCCGACGGCGGTGTTCCGCAATCAGGTGGTGCACTTTGATTTCCGTAAGCTGGACGTGTTCAGTTTTGGTCAGCAGCAGCAGTGCTTAGTCGGCAGTATCGACCTGTTGTATCGCAACTCGTGGAATGAAGTGCGTACGCTGCATTTCAACGGTGAGTCGGCGATGCTGGAAGCGCTGAAAACCATTCTCGGCAAAATGCATCAGGATGCCGCGCCGCCAGATGCGGTCGAGGTGTTCTGTTACAGCCAGCATCTGCGCGGTTTAATCCGTACCCGCGTGCAACAGCTGGTGTCGGAATGCGTGGAACTGCGTCTCTCCAGTACCCGTCAGGAGCCAGGCCGCTTCAAGGCGTTGCGTGTGGCCGGTCAGACCTGGGGCTTGTTCTTCGAACGTCTGGGCGTGTCGGTACAGAAACTGGAAAACGCGGTGGAATTCTACGGCGCGATTTCCAATAACAAGCTGCATGGCCTGTCGATTAAAGTGGAAACGGAAACGCGGTTGCCGAATGTGGTCAATGGTTATGCCAGCGAAGGCATTATTCAGTTCTTCTTTGAAGACACCAGCGACGACCACGGCTTCAACATCTATATCCTCGATGAAAGCAACCGCATCGAGACGTACCACCATTGTGAAGGCAGTAAAGAGGAGCTGGTGCGTGATGTCAGCCGCTTCTACTCATCCTCACACGATCGTTTTACCTACGGCTCCAGCTTTATCAACTTCAATCTGCCGCAGTTTTACCAGATTGTGCAGGTCGATGAGCGCCTGCAGGTCATTCCATTTCGTAGCCAGACACTGACGCAACTGTGTGCGACGGTTTCCGATAACGACGCGAGCGATTATCCGCAACGTATCCAGATGAACTAATTCACCTCTCATCAATCGTCAATTCTTATTGCTTTTCAGTGTTCAGCTGCGATGATAAGTAACCATAAGACTTCATCATTGAGCAGAACGAGAATGAACAAAATCATCGGCCAGCTGGCACTCGCGCTGGTATTAACCAGCCTGGCTGGTTGCGGTTTAAAAGGCCCGCTGTACTTCCCGCCAAATGATCAACCGCAGCAGCAGCAACAGAAACAAACGACAGAGAACTCCACTCCTGCCCAGACGGGTATAGCTGACTGACAGAGTAACTTATGGCGCAACCAGCGGAGCAAAGAATGCAGTTCTCTAAAATGCACGGCCTGGGCAACGACTTTATGGTTGTTGATGCCGTGACGCAGAATGTCTATTTTTCTCCGGAGCTGATTCGCCGGCTGGCGGATCGTCATCTGGGGATCGGTTTCGATCAGTTGCTGATCGTCGAACCACCGTACGATCCCGATCTTGATTTCCATTACCGTATTTTCAACGCCGATGGCAGCGAAGTGGCGCAGTGTGGTAACGGCGCGCGCTGTTTTGCCCGTTTTGTGCGCCTGAAAGGGCTGACCAATAAAAGCGATATTCACGTCAGCACCCAGACCGGACGCATGGTACTGAGCGTCAACAGCGAAGAGCTGGTGCGGGTGAATATGGGCGAGCCTAATTTCGAACCGCAGCAGGTGCCGTTCCGCGCCAATAAAGCGGAAAATATCTACCTGCTGCGCGCGGCCGAGCAGACGGTGATGTGCGGTGTGGTGTCGATGGGTAACCCGCACTGTGTGATTCAGGTGGAGAGCGTGAAAACCGCCGCGGTGGAAACCCTTGGCCCGGTACTGGAGAGCCATGATCGCTTCCCGGAACGCGTCAACGTGGGCTTTATGGAAGTGGTCAACCGTGAGCATATCCGTCTGCGTGTCTACGAGCGCGGTGCCGGCGAAACCCAGGCCTGCGGCAGCGGCGCGTGTGCGGCAGTGGCGGTTGGTATTCAGCAGGGCTTGCTGGCGGAGAAAGTGCGGGTTGATTTGCCAGGCGGCAGCCTGCATATCGCCTGGAAAGGGCCGGGACATCCACTGTTTATGACCGGGCCTGCGACTCATGTTTACGACGGATTTATTCATCTATGAAACAGGTCGGGGAACAGACGGACAGCCCGGTGCTGCTCGATGACCAGGCGGTGAGTGATTATCTGCGGCAGAACCCGGATTTCTTTATCCGTAATGCACGCCAGGTTGAGCAAATGGTGATCCCACATCCGGTGCGCGGCAGCGTGTCGCTGGTGGAGTGGCATCTGGCGCGCCAGCGTAACCACATTGCCCAGCTGGAAGAGGAGATTACGCTGCTGATGGAGCAGGCGACCGCCAATCACCAGCTGTTTGATCGTCTGCTGGCGCTGCAGGGCACGCTGGCGACAGCCCCGACACTGCAGGAAATGCTTAACCGTTTGCACCGCTGGGCGCGCGATCTGGGACTGGCAGGCGCGAATGTGCGCCTGTTCAGTGATAAATGGCATATTGGCGCACCATCAAATTTCACCCAGCTGGCGCTTGCGCCGCAGGCGTTCGAACCGGTACGCATCCAGCGGCTGGGGAAACAGCAACACTATCTTGGCAGCCTGAACGGGCCGGAGTTACTGTTGCTGTTACCGCAGGCGAAAGCGGTGGGGTCGGTGGCGATGTCGCTGATGGGTGAACATGGCGATCTCGGCGTGCTGATCTTCAGCAGCCGTGATAAACAGCATTACCAGTCCGGCATGGGCACGCTGCTGTTGCAGCATCTGGCGCTGATGCTGCCGGAGCTGCTGTCGCGCTGGGTTGAACGGGCATGAGCAGCGTTTCGCCGCTTCAGCCTGCCGTTGACGGCTTCCTGCGTTATCTGAAAGTCGAGCGGCAGTTAAGCCCGCTGACGCAAAAAAATTATGCGCATCAGCTGAGTGTGCTGATCGCTCTGGCGGATGAGATGAAGGTGACCGACTGGGCGACACTCGATGTCGCGCAGGTTCGTTCGCTGGCGGCGCGCAGCCGCCGTGCCGGTCTGCAACCCGCGAGCCTGGCGCTGCGGCTGTCGGCACTGCGCAGTTTCCTTGACTGGCTGGTGGGGCAGGGGCAACTGAAAGCCAATCCGGCGAAAGGTATCGCCACCCCACGCGCCCCACGCCATCTGCCGAAAAATATCGACGTCGATGATATGAACCAGCTGCTGGAGATCGATCTTAACGATCCGCTGGCAGTGCGCGATCGGGCGATGATGGAGATCATGTACGGTGCCGGGCTGCGTCTGGCGGAACTGGTGGGGATCGACTGCCGTCATCTCGATCTAGCTTCCGGCGAGGTGTGGGTGACAGGGAAAGGCAGTAAAGAGCGGCGTCTGCCGATTGGCGCTACGGCCGTGCGCTGGGTGGAGCAGTGGCTGACGCTGCGCGAATTTTTCGCCCCCGACGACGATGCGTTGTTTGTCTCCAGCCAGGGGAAACGCATTTCGGCGCGTAATGTGCAGAAACGCTTTGCTGAGTGGGGCGTGAAGCAGGGCGTCAACAGCCATATTCATCCGCACAAGCTGCGCCACTCGTTCGCCACCCATATGCTGGAATCCAGTGGCGATCTGCGCGCGGTGCAGGAGCTGCTCGGCCACGCCAACCTGTCGACCACGCAAATCTATACCCATCTCGACTTTCAACATTTGGCATCGGTGTACGATGCTGCACATCCCCGTGCGAAACGAGGAAAATCCTGATGCATTTTTACCGCACACTGCGACCGGTTAAGGCCATTACCTTCGATCTCGACGATACCCTGTATGACAACCGTGACGTGATTCGTCGTACCCAGCAGGAGTCACATGCATTTCTGCAGGCCTATCATCCGGCACTGAACGATTTCAGCCATGAGGCTTATCAGGCACTGCGTGACCAGCTGCTTCAACAGGAGCCGGAGATTTATCACGATGTCTCTGAGTGGCGGCGACGGGCGGTGGAAGTGGCGATGCTGAATGTGGGTCTGAGTACGGCGGAAGCCGACGCAGGTTCACGCGCGGTGATGAACAATTTCGCCCACTGGCGCAGCCAGATTGAGGTTTCGCTGGAAAATCACCAGACGCTGGCGGCGCTGGCACAGCGCGTGCCGCTGGTGGCGATTACCAATGGTAATGCCGAGCCGCATCTGTTTGGCCTCGACGGTTACTTCCAGTTTGTTCTGCGTGCGGGTCCGCACGGTCGCGCTAAGCCGTTCCACGATATGTATCATCTGGCGTCAGAGAAACTTGGCATCCCGCTGGAAAATATCCTGCATGTGGGTGACGATCTCACCACCGATGTGGCGGGTGCTGTGCGCTGCGGCATGCAATCCTGCTGGATTAACCTGCGCAACGGCAACCTGATGCAGATCGCCGATGCGCGCCTGTTGCCGCATGTGGAAATTTCGCAGTTGGCTTCGCTGACAGCGCTGGTATAATAACTGTTAATTTATCCAGTAAAACGCGGTGGCGTTTTCCCTGCCTGAATGGTGCTTATGGACGTTTCTGACCTGCTAAACAGTTTAAATGACAAACAGCGCGAAGCCGTGGCGGCGCCACGCAGCAACCTGCTGGTGCTGGCGGGCGCAGGCAGCGGCAAGACGCGCGTACTGGTGCATCGCATCGCCTGGCTGCTGACAGTGGAAAACTGTTCGCCGTTCTCGGTGATGGCAGTGACCTTTACCAACAAAGCGGCGGCGGAGATGCGTCACCGTATCGAACAGCTGATCGGCACCAGCCAGGGCGGGATGTGGATCGGCACTTTCCACGGTCTGGCGCACCGTCTGCTGCGCGCCCACCATCTTGATGCGAATCTGCTGCAGGATTTCCAGATCCTCGACAGCGAAGACCAGCTGCGTCTGCTGAAACGTCTGATGAAGGCGATGAACCTCGATGAGAAGCAGTGGCCTGCGCGTCAGGCGATGTGGTACATCAACGGCAAAAAAGATGAAGGCCTGCGGCCGAAGCATGTTGAAAGCTATGGCAATCCGGTTGAACAAACCTGGCTGCGCATCTATCAGGCGTATCAGGAAGCCTGCGACCGCGCCGGGCTGGTCGATTTTGCCGAGCTGCTGCTGCGCGCCCACGAGCTGTGGCTGAACAAACCGCATATTCTCAATCACTACCGCGAACGCTTCACCAATATCCTGGTGGACGAGTTCCAGGACACCAACAATATCCAGTACGCGTGGATTCGTATGCTGGCGGGTGACAGCGGCAAGGTGATCATCGTGGGCGATGATGACCAGTCGATCTACGGCTGGCGTGGCGCACAGGTCGAGAATATTCAGCATTTCCTCAATGATTTCCCGGGTGCGGAAACTATCCGACTCGAACAGAACTACCGTTCCACCAATAATATTCTGAAAGCGGCAAATGCCCTGATCGCCAATAACAATGGTCGCCTCGGCAAAGAGCTGTGGACTGACGGCAGCGATGGTGAGCCGATTTCTCTGTACTGTGCTTTTAACGAGCTGGATGAGGCGCGTTTTGTCGTCAACCGTATCAAGGTGTGGCAGGAAAACGGCGGTGCGCTGAATGACTGCGCCATCCTGTATCGCAGCAACGCCCAGTCGCGCGTACTGGAAGAAGCGCTACTGCAAACCAGTATGCCGTACCGTATCTATGGCGGTATGCGCTTCTTCGAGCGCCAGGAAATTAAAGATGCGCTGGCGTATCTGCGTCTGATTTCCAACCGTAATGATGATGCTGCTTTTGAGCGGGTGATCAACACGCCGACGCGCGGCATTGGCGATCGCACACTGGATGTGGTGCGCCAGACGGCACGCGATCGTCAGATGACACTATGGCAGTCAACACGGGTGTTGCTGCAGGAAAAAGTGCTGGCGGGGCGTGCCGCATCCGCGTTGCAGCGTTTCTGTGAACTGGTGGATGCGCTGGCGCAGGAAACCGCTGAACTGCCGCTGCATGTGCAGACCGACCGGGTGATCAAAGATTCCGGGCTGTGGCTGATGTATGAGCAGGAAAAAGGCGAAAAAGGTCAGGCGCGTATCGAAAACTTAGAGGAGCTGGTCAACGCCACGCGGCAGTACAGCTACCAGGATGAAGACGAAGATCTGATGCCACTGCAGGCGTTTCTCTCCCATGCGGCGCTCGAAGCGGGCGAAGGGCAGGCGGATAAATGGCAGGACGCGGTGCAGCTGATGACCATGCACGCCGCGAAAGGTCTGGAGTTCAGCCAGGTGTTTATCGTCGGTATGGAAGAGGGGATGTTCCCGAGCCAGATGTCGCTGGATGAAGGTGGCAGGCTGGAAGAGGAGCGTCGCCTGGCGTATGTCGGCGTGACGCGCGCCATGCAGAAGCTGACGCTCACCTATGCCGAAACCCGCCGACTTTATGGTAAGGAAGTGTATCACCGTCCATCGCGTTTTATCGGCGAACTGCCGGTGGAGTGTGTTGACGAAGTGCGCCTGCGTGCCAGCGTCAGCCGCCCGGTTAATCATCAGCGTCTTGGCACGCCAGTGACGCAAAATGACAGTGGCTTCGCGCTCGGTCAGCGGGTGCGCCACAGTAAATTTGGCGAAGGCACTATCGTCAATATGGAAGGCAGTGGTGAACACAGTCGCCTGCAGGTTGCTTTCCAGGGACAGGGAATCAAATGGCTGGTGGCGGCGTATGCCCGCCTGGAGACGGTCTGACCGCCAGACAGCCAGAGTGGGCGGCTTGACGCCTTTTTCGTCTCAGCGTAACATGCGCCCACGATTACCCTAAGAGGACATTCGCCTTGGACACACCCAGTCGATACTGGCTCAATAACCTGTTCCGCAGGTACAACGCCTAAGGCTATCCTCTTTATTGCTGGTAGCCTTTGTGGTTGTCAGCGACCTCTGTTTTTCCCGTCGCATGAGTCAGCATGATCACTGACTGAAACGTCTTCGTTTCCTGTGTTCTGGCGCAATGTCCCATTTGTTACTGCAATTGGGAGTACTGCTATGCTGAGCGCCTTTAAACTGGACCATAACCGTTTAGCTCGTCTGGAGCTGGATGAGACCAGCGAAACACTGACCTCCTCAGTGTGGGTGGATCTCGTTGAGCCGGAAGAGGGTGAGCGAGAGCGGGTTCAGGCTGAATTAGGCCAGAGCCTGGCGACACGCCCGGAACTGGAAGATATCGAAGCCTCGGCGCGTTTCTTCGAAGATGAAGATGGTCTGCATATTCACTCCTTCTTCTTTTATGAAGATGCGGAAGATCATGCCGGCAACTCCACGGTGGCGTTTACCATTCGTGAAGGACGGCTCTACACCCTGCGCGAACGTGAGCTGCCTGCTTTCCGCCTTTACCGCATGCGTGCGCGTAACCAAGTGCTGATGGATGGCAACGCCTATGAATTGCTGCTGGATCTGTTCGAAACCAAAATCGAACAGCTGGCGGATGAGATCGAGAACGTTTACAGCGATCTGGAAAAACTCAGCCGGGTGATTATGGAAGGGCAGCAGGGCGATGAGTTCGACAGTGCGCTGTCGACACTGGCGGAACTGGAAGATATCGGCTGGAAAGTGCGTCTGTGTCTGATGGATACCCAGCGCGCGCTGAATTTCCTGGTGCGTAAAGCGCGTCTGCCGGCGACGCAGCTGGAGCAGGCGCGTGAGATCCTGCGCGATATCGAATCACTGTTGCCGCACAACGAATCCCTGTTCCAGAAGGTGAACTTCCTGATGCAGGCGGCGATGGGCTTTATCAATATCGAACAGAACCGCATTATCAAAATCTTCTCGGTGGTGTCCGTGGTGTTCCTGCCACCAACGCTGGTGGCGTCCAGCTACGGGATGAACTTCGAGTTTATGCCGGAGCTGAAATGGAGCTTCGGTTATCCTGGTGCAATTACACTGATGATCCTCGCCGGACTGGCGCCTTACGCCTACTTTAAGCGCAAGAAATGGCTGTAAACATCACCGATTGATGACGAATCCCGGATAGTGTAAGTGGGATTTGCTGTGACACCGAGCCTGCGCCGGGAACACGGTCAGCTGCGGAAAGACGCAAAATCTGTCATCCATGACAGCTCGGCGCGCGCCGTCCATGGCGCGCGACGCTTTCCTTCGCTGACCGTGTTCCCGGCGTTTTGAGTTTATGCGTTGCTGCCCGGTTTCAGGACCAGCGTGCACTGGGTTTAGGCGTGACTGGCGGTATTCCCGGTGTCCTGAGCTTATGTGTTGCTACCGTCATCTTGATTTGAGTCCGGGCTGTCTGCTTGCTTCTTTTCTGTCCCGATTCCCGCATCCAGGGTTTACTGACAGCCTGAGCCGTAATTGTTACTGGCACATTTCCCACTATCCGCGTAATTTATAAGCTCTTCTTTTCTCAAGGCAAGTTTGCTCTGTATGGAACAGCTGTCACTCAGGGTGCAATGGTCCATCTTGCTCAGCGTTTCGCTGATGCTGGGTTTTGCGCTGCAATATTTTCATATTCCCGCTGCGCTGTTGCTGGGGCCGATGATTGTTGGCGTGGTAATGGGGCTGGCGGGTGCGACGGTTCGCATCAATAAACGCCTGTTTATTCTGGCGCAGGCGGTCCTCGGCTGCATGATTGCGCAAAGTCTGTCGCCCTCCATCCTGACGCCGCTGATCAGTGACTGGCCGGTAGTGCTAGCGGTACTGCTGCTGACGCTGGCGGCCAGCGGCCTGTCCGGTTTTCTGCTGGTGCGTTTTAGCGATCTGCCTGGGCCAACCGGTGCCTGGGGATCGTCGCCGGGCGGCGCTTCGGCGATGGTGGCGATGGCGGGAGAATATGGTGCAGATGCGCGGCTGGTCGCATTTATGCAGTATCTGCGCGTGCTGTTTGTCGCCACGGCGGCGGCAGTGGTGGCGCGTATCGGGCTGGGCGATCAGGCACAGCATGCGGCATCGGTATTGTGGTTTCCATCGCTGGATATCCGCTTTGCCGCTACGCTGGCTGTCGCCGTTGGCGGCGCGTGGCTGGGGCAGGTGTTCCGTATTCCGTCGGGCGCACTGTTGCTGCCCGCGTTTTTTGGCGCGGCGCTGCATGCCAGCGATGTGATGTCGTTGCAGGTGCCGGAGTGGCTGCTGGCGCTGGCCTATGCCCTGATTGGCTGGAGTGTCGGCCTGCGCTTTACCAAAGCGATCTTTATGCTGGCCCTGCGGACGCTACCGCAAATGCTGTTGTCGATTTTTGGTCTGATGCTGTTGTGCGGCGGGCTGGCGTGGATGTTGACACAATTACTGCAGGTGGATTTGCTGACCGCGTATCTGGCGACCAGCCCCGGCGGGCTGGACACCGTAGCGATTATCGCGGCAGGCAGCCGCGTGGATATTGCTTTTGTGATGGCGATACAGACGCTGCGTCTGTTCACCATCCTGCTGACCGGCCCGGCGCTGGCGCGCTTCCTGTCACGCTACGCGCGGACGTGATGCACGCAGGGTATACAGCGCATCGCAGATAAACAGCGCCAGTGCCGCCCAGATAAAGGCGAAGGTCAGGATTTTATCGTCAGTCAGCTGCTCGCCGTAAAAACTCACTGCCAGCAGGAACATCAGCGTCGGCCCAAGGTACTGGAAGAAACCGAGGGTCGACAGCCGCAGATGGCTGGTGGCCGCGGTAAACAGCATTAGTGGAATGGTGGTGACGATCCCGGCGGCAACCAGCAACAGATTCAGCGACAAAGGATTATTGCTCAGATGGCTGGTGCTGCTGTCGGCAATGCCAAACAGATAAATGGCCGCCAGCGGGAACAGCCACAGGGTTTCAATCAGCATACCGGTTTGCGCCTCGACGGCGATTTTCTTGCGCACCAGGCCATAGAACGCGAAGCTGAGCGCCAGCCCCAGCGCGATCACTGGCAGCGAACCAAACTTCCACAGCTGAACAATCACCCCACAGGCTGCCAGCGCTACCGCCAGCCACTGCATACGGCGAAAACGTTCGCCGAGAAAGATCATCCCGACCAGCACATTCAGCAGTGGATTAATAAAGTAGCCGAGGCTGGCCTCCAGCATATGGTGATTATTCACCGCCCAGATATACAGCAACCAGTTGCCGCCGATCAGCAGCGCCGAGACGGCCAGCAGCAGCACTTTGCGCGGTTGCTGCAGTGTGCTGCGTACCTTGCGCCAGTTACGGCTAATCGTGATCAACAGGATCATAAACAGCACTGACCAGATCACGCGATGTGTCATGATCTCAATTGGCGCAACCTGCTGGATCAGTTTGAAGTAAGCCGGGGCGATACCCCAGATAAAGTAAGCGCCCAGTGCGCAAAGCACGCCGTGACGCGTTGACGGGTTATTCATAAGAGCTCGGCAAAGTAGTGGCTATGTTTCATATGATTACTGAACAGTCCCTCCCCCCGTTTCTGTACGGTCCGGGGACACAGTGAACACTTGTTCGGGGACATGGTAGACACTTACAACTAAGGCATAAGAACCCGTTT